>CAZUKI010000018.1:6033-9748 GCA_964620785.1 uncultured Aestuariivirga sp. | reverse complement strand
TTCGGCTATCGCGTCAGCCTCGGCAACCGCAGCTTTCATGCGGCCACGACCGCCATCACGGAGGCGATCACTAGCGGCATTGATGTGCTCGATGGCAATGGCTTCGCGGGCCAGAGGCGGGTGATCGACATTTCCGGCGACGGCCCGGACAATTCCGGCGGCGACCTCCGGCAGGCGCGGGATTTGGCGCAGGCTACGGGCATCACCGTCAATGGCCTCGCAATCGAATCCGAGGAGGTAGGCCTCACGCAGTATTACCGGGACAATGTCATCACCGGCGCATATGCCTTCGTGGTGACGGCGACAGACTTCAGCGATTTCGCCCGGGCCATCCGCGAAAAGCTGCTGCGCGAGTTACGCCCGCTTGGCTCGTGATGGCAGGTAGCTGGCAAGCAGTGCCGCCAGCTTGTGGGCGCTGTCTTCCAGTTCCTTCGCGGAGAACCCGGCAAAGCCGAGCAGCAGGCCCCTGTCGGCAGGGGCGGAATGGAAATAATTGGAAAGAGGCTGGCACTCGATGCCTTCACCTACCAGTTTGCGCGCCATGAACTGGTCATCGACATTGCGGGCGAAGCGCAGCAGCACAGACAAGCCCGATGGCGGGGCATCGACCGTGAAACTTCCGGGGGCTGCTTCCGCAAGCGTCTTGAGCAGGGTTTCGCGCCGCGCGGCATAGATGCGGCGCATCCGGCGGATGTGCAGGGCGAAATGGCCCTGTTCCATGAACTGTGCCAGCGCCGGCTGGACAAGCAGCGAGGGTGGCGCGCCATAGGAGCGGCGCTCGGCCTGCAGGGCATCAATGAGACGCAGCGGCACGACGAGGAAGCCGAGCCGGATGATGGGCGAGAAAACCTTGGAGAAGGTGCCGGAGTAGATGACGCGTTCGCTGCGGTCGAGGCTCATCAGGGCAGGCAGCGGCCGGCCGACATAGCGATATTCGCTGTCATAGTCGTCCTCGATGACGAGGGCGTTGGCATCCCTCGCCCATTGCAGCAGTTCAAGGCGCCGCGACAGGGGCATGGTGACGCCAGTGGGATATTGCCGGGCCGGAGTGACGAAGGCGCATTTCGCCTTTGGCGCAAGGCGAATGGCATCTGCGACCGCAAGGCCATCGCCATCGACCGGGACATGGACGGCCTGCATGCCGCCCTGGCTGAAGACGCGCTCTGCGGTGGGATAGCCGGGGTCTTCCTGCCAGAAGCGGTCACCGGGTGAGAACACCGTGCGGCGGATCAGGTCGAAGGCATCAGGGCCGCCGCTGGTGACAATGACCTGTTCGGCAGAACAGGTGATGCCGCGCCATTCGAAGAGATGGTGGGCGATGGCCTGGCGGAGCGGCAACCAGCCGAACGGGTCATTGTGCTCGAGCAGGGTGATCGGCGGGTTGCGCCAGAAACGGCCAAGGATGCGGCCCCATTCGTCATGGGGGAAGTGTTCCCAGTCAACGAGGCTCGAACGGAAGGGTCGGGCGGGCACGCGGACTGCACTCTTGCGCGCGCTGGCGTGGGGCGTGGACTTGCGCCCCGAGGCCAGAAGCTGGTCGGGCAATTCCGCGGCGACCACCGTGCCTGAGCCCATGCGGGTTTCAAGATAGCCCTCGCCGGAAAGCTGCTCGAAGGCCTCGACCACCGTGGCGCGGGCGACGCCCAGTTCCTCGGCGAGGCTGCGTGTCGAGGGCAGGCGGGTGCGCGGCTTCAACCTGCCGCCCAGCACCAGTTCACGGATCTGCCGGGCGATCTGCGATTGCAGTGGCTCGGCATCGTTGCGGTCCACACCCAGCGCAAGGGTGGAGGCCGAGGAAAGTGGTCTGGCGGAAACGGTCATGATTGGACTTTCTGGCAGTCCATAACCCAGTGATAGGGATAAGGCAAATCGGAGATTTCGCAATGACCACCGCCCCCAGCGAGTTGACGCGGCTGCGCCGCAGGCACAACCGCGCGCATTATGACGAGGTGACCATCCATGCGATCCTTGATGCCCAGCCCATGTGCACCGTGGGTTACGTCTTCAACGGCCAGCCGGTCGTCACCCCGACGCTGCAATGGCGCGAAGGCGGGCACATCTACTGGCACGGCTCCTCGGCGAGCCGGATGCTGGAAAACTGTGAGGAGGCCAAGGTCTGCGTCAATGTCACGATCTTCGATGGCTTCGTGATGGCGCGCTCGGCCTTCAACCATTCCTGCAACTATCGCTCGGTGATGGCTTTCGGCACGGCCTTCAAGGTGAAAGCGTCTGAGGAAAAGGAAGCGCGGCTCAAGACATTCGTGGAAGCGCTGTGGCCCGGCCGCTGGGATGCGCTGCGCCCTGTGTCGAAGAAGGAATTGAAGGCGACCACCGTGCTTGGTCTCGAACTCGATGAAGTCTCGGCCAAGGTGCGTTCAGGCCCGCCGGGCGATGACGAGGAAGACTATGCGCTGCCGATCTGGGCCGGTGTCATTCCGCTGCAAACGGTGGCCGGTGCTGTCGTCAACTGTCCCCGGCTCATTCCGGGTCTCACGGCACCGGAGCATATCACCAGCTACAGGCCCGGCTAGCCATACGCGCCGCGCATTGCCGCGATGATTAGGTGAAGTCGGCTGCCCGTGTGTATGCGGGCAGCATGAACCCGGGAATCTCGCGGCAGTACTGGATCGGCATTCTCTGTTGCCTTGCCGGGGCCTCGCTGTTTTCGACCAAGGCAATCTTCATCAAGCTCGCCTACCAGGACGACGTGAACGCGGCGCTGCTCCTCGCCTATCGCATGCTGTTCTCGCTGCCCTTCTTCGTGGCTGCGGGTATTTGGGCCTGGCGGCAGAAGCGCAAACGCGGTGAAGCGCTTCCAGGCTGGCGGACCTTCTGGAGCGCGGTCGCAACCGGCTGCATCGGTTACTACCTGTCGTCCTACACGGACTTCAAGGGACTGGAATATATCAGCGCCCAGCTCGAGCGGCTGCTGCTGTTCACCTATCCGCTCTATGTGCTGCTGTTTGGCGCCATCTGGTGGAAGCACCGGATCACCGGCAACGCCATCATCGCGGCCCTCATCACCTATGTGGGGCTTGCGGTGGTCTTCGGACTCGACCTGCCGGAAGGCGGGCGCGCCACGGTGATCGGCTCGGCGCTCGTCATTGCCTGCGCCATGCTGTTTGCCATCTACCAGCTCCTGGCCAAGAACCTCGTGACAGCCATGGGCAGCGTGCTGTTCACGGCGGTGGCGCTTTCGTCCTCGGGCATTGCCTGCATCCTGCACCAGGCCATCGTCAGCGGTGGCGACTTCGCGGCAGGAGAGCGCTTTCTCTGGCTGGCAGCGGGCTGCGCGATCTTTGCGACGGTGCTGCCGTCCTTCCTGATCAATGCCGGCATGGCCCGCATCAGCCCGCAGGCGGTGGCCATGATCTCGACGATCTCGCCATTGGTGACGATCGGCCTTGCGGTGTCGATCCTCGGCGAGCCGTTCACGCTGGCCCATGCCTTTGGCTCTGCGATGGTGCTGGCGGGTGTCGGTTATTACACCTGGTCGGACATGCGGTCGCGGCAGGCCAATCAGAATACACAGGCTGCTGCGGCACCAGCCGCCGAATGATCAACTGACGCTGTCGGGCAGCACTTCCTTGCGCTTTGCCATATAGGCCAGCAGCGCCTCGTCGATGCCGGGATCGAGGGTGGGGGCCTGATAGTCGCGGAGCATCTGCTTCCACTTGTCATTGGCGCGGGCCACGATGTCGCGCTCGCCGCCGTC
>CAZUKI010000018.1:4635-5933 GCA_964620785.1 uncultured Aestuariivirga sp. | reverse complement strand
CCGGAAAGCAGCGTCGGCCACAGGGTGTTGGCGCTTTCATAGGCCGCCTGGGCATCAGAGATCTTGGAACCACAGAGGCCACCGCCGGAGCGGAACGGCACACCGAGCCGGCGGGCAAGCTGGGCGGCACCGAAGGTGACATGGGCCGGTTCGGGCGTGCCGAAAGTGGGAGCGCCGGACTGCATGGACATGGAGGCAGCGAAGGTGCCGAAGACCACAGGCGCACCGGGGCGGCACAATTGCGTGAAGGCAATGCCGACCGAGGCTTCGGCCAGGATCTGCGTCAGGGTGCCAACCGTCGCCACGGGCGACATGGCGCCAGCCACGATGAATGGGGAAATGACGGTGGCCTGGTTGGAGCGGGCATAGGCCTTGAGGGCGCCCAGCATGACGCCGTCCCAGACCATGGGTGAGTTGGCGTTGATGAGCGAGGTCATCACGCAGTTCTGGTCAACGAAGTCCTTGCCGAAGACGAGTTCGGCCATGGCAACGGAATCGGCTGCGCGTTCGCCGGAGGTGACGGAACCCATGAAGGGTTTGTCGTTATATTTGACATGCGTATAGACCATGTCGAGGTGGCGCTTGGCCACCGGGATGTCCACTGGCTCGCACAGCGTGCCGCCGGCATGATGCAGGCTCGGCGACATGTAGACGAGCTTGGCGAGGTTGCGGAAATCCTCGATCGTCGCATAGCGGCGGCCTTCATCGAGATTGCGGATGAAGGGTGGGCCATAGACGGGTGCGAAGACGGTGCTGTTGCCGCCGATCACCACATTGTTGGCGGGGTTCCTGGCATACTGCGTGTATTCGCGCGGCGCCGTCTTGATGAGTTGCCGCACCAGCCCCCTGGGAAAGCGCACGCGGTGGCGCTTGGGATCGGTTGCCGAAGGCTTGGTATCGGCACCGGCGTCCTTCCACATGCGGACGGCTTCCTCGTCCTCGTAGAAGTCGATGCCGGTTTCCTGAAGCACGGTTTCGGCGTTGTGCTCGATGAGTTCCAGCTGCTCGTCATTGAGCGGCTCGTAAAGCTTGACCTTGCGGCGGATGTAGCCGGCCTGGACAACTGCGGTGGATGTGCGGGCGGCACGGCGGGCATCAGCGCCGCCACGGCCGCGACGGCCGGTCGGGGCTTGGGCTGGAGTTTGTTCGGTATCGGACATCTGGACACGCCTGGTTGAGAATTGCTCACCCATCGTATTAGCGGTTCGCGGCCCTGGCAAAGGGGCGGCAAACGTCAGGCGACAGCGCGGAAGCGACGGGTGCGCGAAGCCTCAGTTGCTGGCCGGCGGCTGATCGGC
>CAZUKI010000018.1:0-4535 GCA_964620785.1 uncultured Aestuariivirga sp. | reverse complement strand
CGTGGAATATTCGCGGCCATAGCTGATCACCGGCCAGCCATAGTTCTTGCCGGCTTCCGGCGTGTTGATTTCATCACCGCCACGGGCCCCGTGCTCGGCTGTCCAGAGCGCGCCAGTTTCGGGATGCAGGGCGGCACCCTGAATGTTGCGGTGGCCGATGGACCAGACTTCGGGTGCCCAGCCAGGAAGCATGGGGTTGCCCGGTGCCGGTTCGCCGTCGCGGGTGATGCGCAGCACCTTGCCGATGTGGTTTGCGGGGTCCTGCACGGCTTCGCGCAGGCGGTTACGGTCGCCAGTGGTCACGAAAAGATTGCCGCTGCGGTCAAACACGAGGCGCGAGCCGAAGTGATGGCCGCTGTCTGCCACCAGATTCTGGCGGAAGATGATGCGGCCATCGTCAAGCCGTGCATGATCATCCGAGAGCCTTGCCCGGAACACCGAGGTGGAATTGCCGCCATCTCGCGGTTCGGCAAAGGAAAGATAGACGAGGCGGTTCTCGGTAAAATCAGGATCGATGGCGATGCCCAGCAGGCCGCCTTGTCCCCTGGCGTCGATCTCCGGCAATCCGGCGATGGGCGGTGACAATGCACGGTCCGTGAGGCTGACATGACGCAATTGCCCGGGCCGTTCGGTGACAAGGGCATTGCCATCCGGCAGGAAGGCCATGCCCCAGGGATTATCGAGACCGGTCACGACAGCAGAAAGTGCAAGGGTTGCGGCCGGGGCCTCGGTGACGCGGGGAAGCAACAGGCCACCTGCAAGTCCTGCGGCTGTAGCGGCCATCACGATGAAGGTGCGGCGTGCAACAACACTATTGCGGCCGGACGATGAGACTTTCGAGTCCGTGGAAGTGGTACGCATCCTTGTATTGAGGCGGTGAAGAGAGGCGTATTTGAGGCAGCCGGGAAAAAAGTGTCTGCAGCGCGATTTCCATTTCCAGCCGCGCCAATGGCGCGCCGATGCAGAAATGAATGCCTGCCCCAAAACTGACATGAGCCTTGTCGGCACGCTTCACGTCAAAACTGTGGGGCGCTGGAAATCGCTCCGGATCACGGTTCGCAGCGCCGAGCATCAGGCCGACAACCTCGCCCTTGCGCAGCTTCAGGCCGTTGTAGTCCATGTCCTCGAGGGCATAGCGCGTGAACATGTGCAGCGGCGCATCAAAGCGGAGAGCTTCCTCGACATGGTCGTCCGTCAGACCTTCGCGAATGCCATGGTCGAGAAGCGCCCTGATGGCATTGCCGAGCGAGTGAACCGTCGCCTCATGGCCGGCATTGAGCAGGAGGATCGCGGTCGTCACCAGCTCATCTTCCGAAAGCTTGCCGCGCTCGTCACTTGCGCGGATCAGTTCCGAGAGCAGGTCATCACCGGGTGCTGCCCGCCGTTCGGCAATGAGGCCGCGCATGTAAGCTGAAAACGCCACAACGGCTGCAACGGCGCGGTCCTCCACGGCACGATCGCGCCGCGCCATGTACATGGCGACGTGGTCATGCGACCAGGCGAGGAACTGTTCTGCCATCGCAACGGGCGCGCCAAGAAGTTCGCAAATGATCGTGATGGGGATCGGCGTGGCATAGGCGGGCAGCAGGTCCACTTCGTCCCGGCCCTGGAAGCCATCGATCAGGTCATTGCAGAGGGCCAGCAGGCGTGGCCGCAGCCGCTCCACCTGGCGTGACAGGAAGGCACGGTTCACGAGGCCACGAAGCCTCGTATGGACGGGCGGCTCCAGTTCAAGGAGCGAGTGCTGCTCGATCTCCGTAAAGGGCTTGAGGCGGGCCGGCGGTTCGGGCCAGCCCAGTTCGGCGCGGCTTGCCACATGCAGGATCTGGCGCCCAAAGCGGCGGTCGCGGAGCAGGGCGTTCACGTCCTCGTAGCGGGAAAAGCACCAGTGGCCGTATTGTTCCCATTTGAAGGCCGGGACGCTGGCGCGGATTTCGTCATAGGCCGCATAGGGATTTTGAACGAATTGCGCCTCGCGCGGGTCTAGGTTGACGGATCGTGTGTTGGTATCAATCTTCATGGGGTCTAAGGGTCCGCCTTCACTTTAACGTCGAGTCCTCAGGAAATGCAAAGCGGGCAAACACCACGTCCGAGCAATGAATTCATCCTGCTCGTCGCCATGATGACGGCGATGATCGCCATGTCGATTGACACCATGCTGCCGGCCATCGGCATCATTGCCAAGGAATTGGGCGCTGCCCATGACAATGACCGGCAACTGATCATCATCGGCTTCTTCGGTGGCATGATGCTGGGCACCTTGATCTTCGGGCCACTCTCCGATTCGATCGGCCGGAAGCCTGCGATCTATATCGGGCTCGTGCTTTACACGCTGGGTTCGCTGGTCTGCCTGTTCTCGACGAGTTTCGAGATGCTGGTGGCCGGGCGCATCCTTCAGGGGTTCGGCGGAGCGGGCCCGCGCGTCGTTTCGCTCGCCATGGTGCGCGATGGCGCGGCGGGAGCTGCCATGGCGCGGATCATGTCCTTCGTCATGTCGGTCTTCATGCTGGTGCCCATCCTGGCGCCGGCGGTGGGGCAGGGCGTGCTGTTCATTGCCGACTGGCGCTGGATCTTCGTGGGCTTCATCGTCTGGGGGCTGGCGGCCGGGGCCTGGCTCTGGACGCGGCAGGCGGAAACGCTGCTGCCCGAGAAGCGCCTGCCGTTCACGGCGTCGTCCATGTGGCGGAGCGCGGTCGAAGTTGCGAAGAATCCTGTTTCGATCGGTTACACCGTTGCGGTCGGCGGCGTCTTCGGTGCCTTCATCACCTATCTCGGCACCTCGCAGCAGATTTTCAGCGACCAGTATCAGCAGGGCGCCTATTTCGCCCTGTGGTTTGGCGGGCTGGCGGTTGGCATCGCCCTGGCGATGGTCATCAACGGGCGCATCGTCATGACCTATGGCATGCGCAAGCTGTCGCGCTGGGCGTTGCGGGGTTTCGTCGGCTCCGCGGCCCTGTTGCTGCTCGCTTCACTGCTCAGCGCCGGGCACCCGCCACTGTGGATCCTGGGCACCCTGCTGTTCATCAACTTCTTCTCGAGCGGGCTCATCTTCGGCAATTTCAACGCCATGGCGATGGAACCGATGGGGCGCATCGCCGGCATGGCCTCGGCGATCAGCGGGGCGTTGTCGTCGCTTGTCGCCCTGACGCTCGGCGGGCTTGCCGGCAGGCTCTATGACGGTTCGCTGAATCCGGTGGCCGGCGCCTTCCTGCTCTACGGGCTGATCGCGGTTGTTTTCTCCGAATGGGCGGAACGCAACCGCCCGCTCAAGCCTGTTGCCTCCCCGGCAAACGCCTAGTTACCTGAGGCCAGGCGGGTTCATCTTCGGGCTTGCGGGCCGGGTGACAATTTCTGCCCTTTGAAACGCCGCGAGGCTTGGCTAGGGAAGGTGTATGGCGAAAGGCTATTCCATATTCTCCCTGGCGCGGCACGCGCTGCGCCCCGGTGAGCCGTGGCCGGAAGCCTGGGCCAAACCGGAGCCAAAGCCATCCTATGACGTGGTGATCATCGGCGGCGGTGGTCATGGCCTCGCCACGGCCTATTATCTCGCCAAGAACCACGGTATCCGCAACGTGGCGGTGCTCGAGCGCTCCTACATCGGTTCCGGCAATGTGGGGCGCAACACCACGATCATTCGCTCCAACTACATGATCGGCGGCAACACCAATTTCTTCGAGTTCTCGCTGAAGCAGTGGGAAGGGCTTTCCCATGAGCTTGATTTCAATGCGATGGTTTCGCACCGGGGGCAGGTGGTACTGGCAACGGGCCCCGTGCAGATGGACACCTTCGCGCGGCGCGGCAACATCATGCGGCTGCACGGCATCGACGCGGAACTGCTCGACCGTGGCGAGGTGATGAAGCTCCTGCCTTACCTCGATTATTCAAAAGAGGCCCGCTGGCCCGTCTATGGCGCCATCCACCAGCCGCGGGCCGGAACGGCGCGCCATGATGCCGTGGCCTGGGGTTATGCCAGGGCGGCAGCCGACTATGGCGTCCACATCATCGAGAACTGTGATGTCACCGGCATCATCAGGGATGGTGACAAGGTGACGGGCGTTGAAACCTCGCGCGGGCGCATCCTTGCCGGCAAGGTCGGCATTGCGGTTGCGGGGCATTCGTCACATGTGGCGGCCATGGCGGGGCTGCGCATTCCTGTCGAAAGCCATATCCTGCAGGCCTTTGTCTCGGAGCCTGTGAAGCCCATCGTCCATCATGTCATCTCATGGGGCGCGGAGCTGTTCTACCTCTCGCAGTCGGACAAGGGCGGGCTCGTCTTCGGCGGCCACATCGACGGCTTCAACACCTATACGCAGCGCGGGCAACTGGCGCGGATCCAGACAGTGATGGAATGCGTGTCGTCGCTCATGCCCTTTACGCAGCGCCTCAGGCTGCTGCGGCACTGGGGTGGCATCCAGGACATGACGCCAGACGGTTCACCCTTCATCTGCCGCACGCCCGTGCAAAATCTTTATCTCAATGGCGGCTGGTGCTACCAGGGCTTCAAGGCGACGCCCGCCTCCGGCTTCACCTTCGCG
>CAZUKI010000017.1:0-21201 GCA_964620785.1 uncultured Aestuariivirga sp. | reverse complement strand
ACCTTGTTGCGCACCGCGAGGATCTCGCGGTTGATGGCGCGGTGCTTGTCCTCGCCGGGGCCGGGATAGGTGTAGGCCCGCCGCCATTGGCCGACCGGCTCGAACACCGCGCCATGTTCCGTGTGCCATTTGAAGATCGGCGTCCGCCGCACCGGCAGGAACAGGTCCTTGGTGAGCGCACCCGCAATGGCACCGAACGAGAACGGCGTATAGGGCGGACGGAAGGTGGTGATGCCGATTTCCGGAATGGGCTTGCCGGTTGCTTCCGACAGCACGCCGAGGCCGTTGATGTTCGAGGTCTTGCCCTGGTCGGTGGCCATGCCGAAAGTTGTATAGCGCTTGGTGTGCTCGACGCTTTCATAACCTTCGCGCTGGGCAAGTTCGAGATCGGCCGCCGTCACATCATTCTGGAAATCGATGAAGTGCTTGTTGCCCTGGTTGTATTTGCCGGTGGCCGGCGCGAACCACAGGGTTTCCAGCGCCCCGCGCTTCGGTTCCTCGATCTTGGGCTGCTTGACCTTGCTGGCCTTGGCCTTGGCGTTGACGGCTTTTGCCGCCGCTTCACCCGCCTGCGCGGCCTCTGACAATGTCTCATCGACGCTCATCGTGCCGTTGGCCGCGCCGACGGCGGTTATGGCATCGCCATGCGTGTGCGGACGGAACGAGGCGAGGCCATCGTCAAAGCGGATCTTGCCGCCATTGTGGCACCAGAGATGCAGCACCGGGTTGAAGCCGCCCGACATGGCGACGAAATCGCAGGTGATGCGCTTTTCCGTGATGACGCGGCCCTGGCCGCGGCGATAGGCAGCGATCTTGATGGCGCTGACGCCTGTCGTGCCTTCAACAGCCGAAATCACCGAGCCGAGATCAACCTCGATGCCCTGGGCGAGGGCCTGCTGCGGCAGGTCGCCCGTTGCCCGCGCCCTGGAATCGACGACGCGCACGGCAACGCCAGCAGCCTTGAGCGCAAGCGCCGTGAGATAGGCATCGTCATTGTTGGTGAAGACGACACCAGAGGTGCCGGGTGAAACGCCATAGCGCTCGACGAGTGCCCGCGCCGCCGTCGCCAGCATGATGCCGGGGCGGTCGTTGTTGGCAAAGGCAATGGGGCGTTCAAGCGCGCCGGTTGCCAGGATGACCTGGCCAGCCCGGATGCGCCACAGGCGGTGGCGTGGCGCCCCGGAGGAAAGCAGTGCGGGGTCATGATCGGCCACGCGCTCGAAGGCCAGCATGTAATTGTGGTGATAGTGCCCGACCGCCGTGGTGCGCGTCAGGACATGGACATTGTCCATGGCGGCAAGGCGCGCAGCAATCTCGCGGGCATGTGCGGAGAGATTGGCTTGTCCCGCCGAGCCGGCAGTGAGATCGGCGATGCCGCCCAGCACCGGGTTCTCATCGATGAGGAGCACGCGCACGCCAGACGCTGCTGCTGCTTCCGCAGCCGTCAGGCCGGCGATGCCGCCACCCACCACCACCACATCGGCATGCAGGTGCATGTGTTCATAGCTGTCGGGATCACGTTCGTCGGCGGCATGTCCGAGACCCGCCGCGCGGCGGATGAAGGGCTCATAGACATGCTTCCAGAAGGCCCGCGGCCACATGAAGGTTTTGTAGTAGAAGCCGCCGGGGAAGAAGCGCGAGAACATGCTGTTGACCGCGCCGACATCAAAGGAGAGTGACGGCCAACGGTTCTGTGAAACGGCTGTCAGGCCATTGAAGAGTTCAACCTGCGTGGCGCGCAGGTTCGGCTCGTGGCGGGCGCCTGTTCCAACGCCGACAAGCGCGTTCATCTCTTCCGCGCCGAGGCCAACAACACCGCGCGGCCGGTGATACTTGAAGCTGCGTCCGAAAAGCACCTGCCCGGAACCAAGCACCGCCGATGCCAGCGTATCACCGGCAAAGCCGGAGAGTGACTTTCCATCGAAGGAGAAGCTGACCGGCTTTGTGCGGTCGATGCGGCTGCCGCCCTGCGAAAGCCTGTAGGGTTTGCCGCTCATGCCTTTGCCTTCACTCTTTTCTTGAAGAATTCCGCCCACGGGCCCTTGGCCTGCTTCTGCAAGTCTTCCGGTGGCAGCTCGGTGATGCCGTAGAAGGCCTTGAACTCGAGGCTTACCGTGTCGCGCGCTGCATGGAACCACTTGCCGCAGCCGCGGTCACAACGCCAGCGCTCGAAATGCAGGCCCTTTGGATTGTTGCGGATGAAGAGATAGTCGCGCTGCTCCTCATCGCTAATGTTGACAGGATCATGCGTGGCGGGGCGGCGCACATGCGCCTGTCCGCCGTAATGGAAATCCGTTTCATCGCCTTTGGCGCCGCAAACGGGGCAGGTGACTACGAGCATCGCGGTCTCTCCTAATGCGCCACGGCGGCAGCGACGCTTTCGTCGATGAGCCGGCCCTCGGTGAAACGGTTGAGCGAGAAGGGTTCCGCAATGGGGTGCGGGCGGTCATTGGCCATGGTGTCGGCAAAGACCCATCCCGAGCCGGGTATGGCCTTGAAGCCGCCGGTGCCCCAGCCGCAATTGACGTAAAGACCTTCGACATCGGTTTTTGAGAGAATGGGCGAGCGGTCGCCGGTCATGTCCACGATGCCGCCCCACTGCCGCAACATGCGCAGCCGCGAGATGATCGGGAAGGTTTCAACCAGCGCCGTCACCGTATGTTCCAGCGCCGTGAAGGAGCCGCGCTGCGAATAGTTGTTGTAAGGATCGGTGCCGCCGCCGACCACAAGTTCACCCTTGTCCGACTGGCTGATGTAGCCATGCACCGTGTTGGCCATGACCACGCAGTCGATGACCGGCTTGATCGGCTCAGAGACCAGCGCCTGGAGGCAAAGTGATTCAATGGGCATGCGAACGCCCGCCATGTCCAAGATGGTCGAGACGTGCCCGGCGGTTACAACGCCGATCTTCCTGGTCCTGATGGCGCCCTTGCTGGTCTCGAGGCCGACGACCCTGCCGCCTTCGCGGCGGATGCCGGTCACTTCGCAATTCTGGATGATGTCAACGCCAAGCGCATCGGCACCGCGGGCATAGCCCCAGGCCACCGCGTCATGCCGGCCCGTGCCGCCGCGCGGTTGGTAATAGGCGCCGAGAATGGGATAGCGGCAGTTCGGATCATCATTGATGATCGGCACGATCTCCTTGACCTCGGCAGGCGAGATCATGCGGCAGTCGAGGCCAGCCAGCCGGTTGGCATGGGCGGTGCGCTTGAAGGCGCGGAATTCATGCTCGGTCTGGCACAGCATCATGACGCCGCGCGGGCTGAACATCATGTTGAAGTTCAGTTCCTGCGACAGGCCCTCATAAAGCGAGCGGGCCAGTTCATAGATGGCGATCGAGCTATCCTGCAAATAGTTGGAGCGGATGATGGTGGTGTTGCGGCCGGTGTTGCCGCCGCCCAGCCAGCCCTTTTCGACGACCGCGATGTTCGTCATCTTGTGATTCTTGGCGAGGTAATAGGCGGTAGCGAGGCCGTGGCCGCCGGCCCCGACGATCACTGCATCATACTCGGCCTTGGGGGCAGGCGAGCGCCATGCCTTTTCCCAGTCCATGTGATAGCCCATGGCGTTGCGGGCCAGGGAAAAGATGGAATAACGCTGCGTCATCGAGGGGTTCCTGCGAGCGTCCTATCTATCAAAGCAGGTTCTGCTCCACCATTGATTTCCGACATGGGGTTTACCCGCCGCGACAGGCCGCTGGCTGCACTGTCGCATGCCCTTCTTTCGCCCGTCCCCCAAAGCTATATGGGCGCATGTACTTTTGGCCCCTTGCCGGACTTCTCGCCGCCGCGGCAGCACTTGCGCTGGCGCTGGCTGGCCGTCGCGCCACGCCACTGCCTGAGGCCGAGGGTGCTTCAGTGGCGATCTACCGCGACCAGATCTCCGAGATTTCCCGCGATCTCGAGCAGGGCCTGCTGACACCGGACGAAGCCGAAGGCCAGAAAGCGGAAATCGGCCGCCGCCTCATCGCCGCCAACCGCGAGGCCGTGACCCGCAATGGCGCATCGTCAAGGGCCATGCCGGTCGCCATCGTGCTCCTGGTGCCGATCATAGCCTTTGCCATCTATGCGCTGCGCGGCCAGCCGCTGCTTCCCGATGTGCCACGGGCCGAGCGCATCGCCATGGCCCAGCAGACCGGCGATGTTGAAGCCCTGCTGGTACAGGTTGAAGAACATCTTGCCAGGAACCCGCAGGATGCAACGGGCTGGAAGCTTCTCGTGCCGAGCTACATGTCGCTGGGCCGCTACGCTGATGCCGCCACGGCGATCGGCCATGTCCTGCAACTCGAAGCGCCGACTGCCGAGCGCTATGCCGAACTTGCCGAAGCGCTGACCCTCGCCAACCAGGGATTGATGACCGCCAATGCCGACGCGGCGGTGGCCGAAGCCCTGAAGCTTGATCCGAAACTGCCCAAGGCCAACTATTATGATGCCCTCTCGACATCGCAGAAGGGCAACCGCGAGGCGGCCATCGCAAAGTTCACGGCACTGCTGGAATCGGCCCCCGCTGACGCTGCCTGGCGGCCGGCCGTTGCCGCGCAGTTGCAAAGGCTGAACGCTACTGCAACAGCACCGGCCCTCAGCGACGAACAAATGCAATCCGCCGCCGGACAGACGCCGGAAGAGCGGATGACCATGATCCGCGGCATGGTCGATGGCCTCGAGGCGCGGCTTGCTGAGAATGGTGCCGACATTGAAGGCTGGCTGCGCCTGATCCGCGCCCGCACCGTGCTGAACGAAGCCGACAAGGCGCGGGCCGCCCTCGAAACGGCGCGCAAATCATTTGCCACTGATGCAGCAGCACTTGCCCGGATCAATGCATTGGCCGAGGAACTGAAACTCTGATGACCCGCAAGCAGACGCGCCTCACCATCATCCTTGTTTCGCTGGCCCTTGTGGCGGCGGCGGCGGGACTCATTCTCTATGCCATCCGCGATACCATCGTCTTTTTCTTCACGCCGTCGGAAATTACCGAAAAGCATATCGCGCCTGGAACACGCATCCGCCTCGGCGGCCTTGTGGAGCAGGGAAGCCTGCTCAAGTCAGGCGGCACCGAAGTTTCCTTCACCGTGACTGATGGCGCGGGCGAAATGAAGGTGCGCTACAACGGGCAACTGCCCGATCTCTTCCGTGAGGGACAGGGTGTTGTCGCCGAGGGCGCCCAGGGTGACGACGGCGTCTTTGTCGCCGACACCGTGCTGGCAAAGCACGATGAAAACTACATGCCGAAGGATGTCGCCGACAAGCTCAAGGAAAAGGGCGTATGGAAGGAAGGCGAGGGGGCTGGCCCATGACCGTCGAGCTTGGCCATTTCGCACTGATCCTGGCGCTGGTCGTCACCGCCTGGCAGTTTGCTGTGCCGCTATTGGGCGCCCAGGGTGGCAACGCCGCCTGGATGGACCAGGGCCGCAGTGCCGCGGTGATCCAGTTCCTGCTCATCAGCTTTTCCTTCGCGGCCCTGACCAACGCCTATCTCGTCAGCGACTTCTCGGTCGTCAATGTTGCCGAGAATTCCCATTCGGCAAAGCCGCTGCTCTACAAGATCTCGGGCGTATGGGGGAACCATGAGGGCTCCATGCTGCTCTGGGTCTTCATCCTGGCGCTCTTTGGACTGACGGTGGCACTTTTCGGCAGCCATTTGCCGCAAAGCCTGCGGGCCCGCGTGCTGGCCGTGCAGGGCGCAATCGGCTTTGCGTTCCTGCTGTTCATCGTCTTTGCCTCAAACCCATTCCTGCGCGTGGTGCCGCCGCCCATCGAAGGGCAGGGGCTCAATCCAATCTTGCAAGACCCTGCACTCGCTTTCCATCCACCCTTTCTTTACGGCGGCTATGTCGGCCTCTCGGTGAGTTTTGCCTTTGCCGTCGCCGCCCTCCTTGAAGGCAAGGTCGATGCCGCCTGGGCGCGTTGGGTCAGGCCCTGGACACTTCTCTCGTGGTCGCTGCTGACCATCGGCATCGCCATGGGGTCGTGGTGGGCCTATTACGAACTGGGCTGGGGCGGCTTCTGGTTCTGGGACCCGGTGGAGAACGCCAGCTTCATGCCCTGGCTGGTGGCAACGGCACTGCTTCATTCCGCCATCGTCGTTGAGAAGCGCGGCGCCCTGAAGATCTGGACCATCCTGCTCGCCATTCTTGCGTTCTCATTATCACTTGTCGGCACTTTCCTGGTGCGCTCTGGCATCCTGACCTCGGTGCACGCCTTCGCGGTGGACCCGCAGCGCGGCTTCTTCATTCTCGTAATCCTTGCCGTCTTTATTGGCGGTAGTCTCTCGCTCTTTGCCTGGCGGGCGCCGGCCCTGAAGGCGGGCGGGCTTTTCGCGCCGCTGAGCCGCGAAGGCGGCCTGGTTCTCAACAACATCCTGCTGTGCACGGCCTGTGCCGCGGTGTTCATCGGCACGCTCTACCCGCTGGCGCTCGAAACACTGACCGGCGACAAGATTTCGGTGGGCGCACCCTATTTCAATCTCACCTTCGGCCCCATCTTCCTGCCGCTTCTGCTGGTGATGCCGCTCGGACCCTTGCTCACCTGGAAGCGTGCCGATGCCTTCGCGCTGGTGCAGCGCCTATGGTGGGCGGCCCTTCTGGCAGTGGCCTGCGCCATCATCGTCCTGGTGGCAACGCAGCGCGGTCCGTGGCTTGCGCCGGTCGGCATTGCCATAGGCTGCTGGGCCATCTTCGGTGGCGTCCGGGATTGGATGCAGAAGGCGGGCATTGGAAAAATTCCCGCCGGTCTGGCCTGGGCGCGGTTCAAGGGCCTGCCACGTTCCGCCCATGGCACCGTGCTGGCCCACGCCGGGCTTGGCCTCGTTGTCATCGGCGTCATCCTGCTTTCCGTCTGGAAGCAGGAACTGATCACCGTGATGAAGCCGGGCGATACGCAATCACTTGCCGGCTATGACGTGACGTTCCTGCGCGAGGAACCGCTGCAGGGTGCCAACTATGACGGCATCAGCGGTGTCTTCCGGGTCATGCAGCAGGGCCGCGAGATCAAGACCGTCACCTCCGAGAAGCGCAGCTTCAAGCCCGCCAGGATGCCGACCACCGAGGTGGGCCTTGTGCAGGGCTTCTTCGGTGACGTTTATATCGTCATGGGCGATGTCATGCAGGGCGGCCGCTCGGTCCGGATTTCCTATAATCCGCTGGCAAGCTGGATCTGGCTCGGCGCTGCCATCATGTTCCTGGGCGGGTTGCTCTCGCTCACTGATCGCCGCCTGCGCATCGGCGTCCCGGCCCAGCCGCGCGTCCAGGCTTCCGCAAAACTTCTTGCCGAGCCTGCAGAATGAAGCGGCTGATAGCCCTGTTGTTGCTGGTGGCGACACTTTCGCCAGCTATTGCCGTGCAGCCCGATGAAGTCCTGAAGGATGCCGGGCTTGAGGCGCGGGCCCGTCACATTTCGGCGGGGCTGCGCTGTCTTGTCTGCCAGAACCAGTCGATCGATGAATCCGATGCAACCGTAGCGCGAGATCTGCGCCTGCTCATCCGTGAACAGCTTCAGCAGGGAAGAAGCGACAGCGAGATCGTTGATTTCGTGGTGGCGCGTTACGGTGAATTCGTGCTGCTGCGCCCGCGCTTCGAGGGCACAACTCTGGTGCTGTGGCTGGCACCTTTTGCGATTCTCGCTGTCGCCGCAGTTGCGGCTTTCAGGCGCCGCGGGCAGGTGGCCGCAGCGCCGCTCGATGACGTGGAAAAGGCCGAAATTGCGGCGCTTCTGACCGAAGACGGCGGGCAAGCCGCAAAGCCGCCGCAAACCTGACAGGAATTTCATCTGGCTGTAATGTTGGCGCAAGTCGCCGGCATTTATCTTCGGGTCATCATCCTGATTGGAGACCACCCGATGACCAGCACCCGCATCAGCAAGAAATCAGTCCTCGGCCTTTTGGCCGCAGGCCTTCTGTCCTCAACCCTCCTGACTGGCGGCATCGCCCTGTCCGACACGGGCAAGGCCATTGCGCCGATTGAATCCATTGATCCCACCAAGGGCTTTTCCACCCTTGCCGAACATGTGATGCCCGCCGTGGTCAGCGTTGACGTGCAGTTCGAACAGACCGCCAGCAGCATGAACGACACCCAGAACATGCCCGACCAGTTCCGCGAGTTCTTTGACCAGTTCCCGCAGTTCCGTGACCGCCTTCCGGACCGCCAGCCGCAGACACGTCGCGGCATGGCACAGGGTTCCGGCTTCGTCATCAGCGCGGATGGTTATGTCGTCACCAACAACCATGTGGTGAAGGATGCCGAGAAGGTGCAACTGCGCTTCCAGGACGGCGAGGAATATGATGCCAAGGTGATCGGCACCGATCCCAAGACCGATCTGGCGCTTCTCAAGATCGAAGCCAACAAGACTTTCCCCTATGTGGGTCTTGCTTCGAATGAGGCCAAGGTTGGCGACTGGGTCATGGCCGTTGGCAATCCCTTCGGCCTTGGCGGCACCGTCACGGCAGGCATCGTCTCGGCCCGTGGCCGTGACATCGGCTCCGGCCCCTATGACGACTACCTGCAGATCGACGCCTCCATCAACAAGGGCAACTCTGGTGGCCCGGCCTTCAACCTCCAGGGTGAGGTGATCGGCGTCAACACCGCGATCTTCTCTCCGTCCGGCGGCAGCGTCGGCATCGGCTTTGCCATCCCGGCTTCCATCGTCAAGACGGTCGTCGATGACCTGAAGGGCGACGGCAAGGTGACACGCGGCTGGCTTGGCGTGCAGATCCAGCCCGTGACCGACGATCTTGCTGAAAGCATGGGCCTCAAGGAGGCGAAGGGCGCGATCGTCGCTGACGTGACCGCAGATTCGCCAGCTCTCAAGGCCGGCTTCAAGCAGGGTGACGTGATCCTCAAGGCCGACGGCAAGGATATCGGCAATGCCCGTGACCTGTCGCTGACCGTTGCCGGCCTCGTGCCGGGCAACAAGGTCCCCTTCGAGATCATCCGCGATGGCAAGCCGGAAACCGTGTCGGTGACCATCGGCACCATGCCAGGCGAACCGCAGCAGCAGGCGGCGGTCGGCAAGCCGGTCGGCAAGCTCGACCTTGCTGACCTCGGCCTGGAAGTGATGCCCGCCGAAGACGGCGAGGGCCTGCGCATCAGCCAGCTCGACCCCAACTCGGCAGCGGCCGACAAGGGCCTGAAGCCTGGTGATGTGATCCTCGAGATCGGCGGCAAGCATGTCACCAGCCCGGATGCGGCCCAGCAGGCGCTGGCCGGCGCCAAGGGCAAGAATGTGCTGCTCCTGGTCCGCTCCGGCGACAACCAGCGCTACATTACACTTCCTCGTGAAAGGAGTTGAAATCCATGAGGGTCAATTCCTACGTATCTTAAGAGAAGATTGGGCGACATGATGCTTCCCCGCTCGCAACTGCGCCCAACAGGCGCGGAGACAGGATCCCCCGACGTTCCCACCGCTGAAACTGTCTCCGCGCCGCCCCCTTTCCATGACGAGGTGGCCGCGATAAGGGTGCCGCCTGATGAAGCGACACCTGCCAAGCAGCGGCAAAATTCCATGCGCATTCTGGTAATCGAGGACGACCGCGACGCGGCGACCTGGCTGGTGCGCGGCCTCAAGGAAAGCGGCCATGTGGCCGATCTCGCCGGAGACGGCGAGCAGGGCTACGAAATGGCCTCCGATACCAGCTACGATGTCCTGATCGTTGACCGCATGCTGCCGAAGCGTGATGGCCTGTCCCTGATCCGCTCCATCCGCGCCGATGGCGTGGCAACTCCCGCCCTGATCCTCAGTGCGCTTTCCGACGTGGATGAGCGCGTGAAGGGACTGCGCGCCGGTGGTGATGACTACCTCGCCAAGCCCTATGCCTTTTCCGAGCTGCTTGCCCGTGTCGAGGGGCTGGCGCGGCGCGGGCCAACCGGCGCCCAGGAAACGCGGCTCAAGGCCTGTGACCTGGAAATGGATCTCCTCAGCCGCACCGTGACGCGCGGCGGCAAGTCAATTCCCCTCCAGCCCCGCGAATTCAAGCTGCTGGAGTATCTCATGCGCCATGCCGGGCACATCGTGACCCGGACCATGCTGCTCGAGAACGTCTGGGACTATCATTTTGATCCCCAGACCAATGTGATAGATGTCCATGTGTCGCGCCTCAGGGCCAAGATCGACAAGGGTTTTGACGATCCCATCCTGCAGACGGTGCGCGGCGCTGGCTACATGATCCGTGACAACTAGCGTATCGATCCTCAAATCCTCGACCTTCCGGCTGGTGGCGATCTACCTGGTGGTGTTCGCGCTGTCGGTGGCGGCAATCCTCGGCTACGTCTTCTGGAACACTGTTCACCTGCTGGAGCGCCAGTCGGAGGAAACCATTCGTGCCGAGGTCCTGGCCCTTGCCGACCAGTACAGCCAGCGCGGCCTGACCGGCGTTGCCGAAATCATCTCGCGCCGCGTCACCGAGGACACAGGCACGCTCTACCTGCTGGTCGATGCCAACGACCGCTTTGTCGCCGGCAATCTCGAGGCCATGCCGAGCCCCCGTCCAGGCGATGAAACCTTTGTAGATTTCCCCATTTCCATCGGCAAGGGACCCACGAAGCTGTTCCACACGGCACGCGCCTATCATGTGGAACTGACCAATGGCTTCCGGCTTCTGGTCGGGCGCGACGTGGAGGAAATCCATGTCTTCCGCAAGCTCATCACCAACACGTTGCTCTGGGCCCTTGGCCTTTCGCTGCTTTTCGGTTTCGGCGGCGGCTACCTGACCAGCCGCAACTTCCTGCGCCGCGTAGATGCGATCACCGCGGCAAGCCGCACCATCATGGCGGGTGACCTGTCGCAGCGCATGCCGCTGGCGGGCACCAGCGACGAGCTTGACCGCCTGTCGCAGTCGCTGAACGACATGCTCGGCCAGATCGAGCGCCTGATGACCGGCATGAAGGAAGTGTCGAGCAATGTCGCCCATGACCTCAAGACTCCGCTGACCCGCATGCGGGCCAGGGCCGAAGCCGCACTGCGCAGCGGCGTCGAAGCCGAGGAGCGCGCCGCGCTGACCCAGACCCTCGAGGAGAGCGAGCGCCTGCTCAACACCTTCAATGCCCTCTTGTCGATTGCCAGGGCCGAGGCCGGCAATGCCCGCGAGGGCTTTGACAAGGCCGATGTTTCCGAAATCCTCAGCGAAGTCGTCGAACTCTATGAGCCCTTGGTCGAGGAGGCGGGTGGCTCGCTGACCTGCTCGGCACCCGTGCCGCTGCCGGTGCGCGCCGACCGCCAGCTTCTGGCCCAGAGCTTCAGCAACCTCATCGACAACGCCATGAAATATGGCTCGGCGGATGCCGACGGCAAGGTCGATATCGCCATCACCGGCACGCGCGAGGCCAACCACGCAATAATCAGGATCATCGACCGTGGGCCCGGCATTGCCGCGCCAGACCGTGAGCGGGTTCTCGAGCGCTTTGTCCGCCTCGACGACAGCCGCAGCAAGCCCGGCAACGGCCTTGGCCTCAGCCTCGTTGCCAGCGTCATCAAGCTCCATGGCGGCCATTTCAGGCTCGAGGATGCAGGGCCTGGCCTTGCCACGGTGATCGAACTTCCGCTGCTCGACGAGGCAAGCTAAACCGGGCCATGCCCGCAGCACTTGCCTCCCGACTTACAGCCCCCTGGTACGCTTCAGCAGGGACGGCCACGCCAGAGGCGTTCTGGGCTGACCTGCCGGAAGGCCCGCGTGCCGCACTGCGCCAGCACCGTGAATTCTTCGAGGCCGTGGCATCGGGGTCCGATTACCTGCGCGGCCTCATCATCCACCATGCCGCTGACGTGGCGCAGTGGCTCTCCAGCGCCCCCGAGGATGTCTTCGAGGGCCTGTGCGCCGAAATTGCGGTGGCCGGCCGCATGGCCGATCCGGCGGACACGGGGCGCAGCCTGCGGCTCATCAAGCAGCGCGTTGCCCTGCTGATCGCACTCTGTGACCTCGGCCGCCTCTGGTCGCTCGAGGAAGTAACCGGGGCATTGACGCGATTTGCCGATCTCGCGGTGCGCGCCGTGGTGGACTGCCTGCTGCGCGAGGCCGTTGCTCGGGGCAGGCTTTCCGGCCTGAACGATGAAGCCCCTGGCGAGGGCTCCGGCTATGTCGTGCTCGCCATGGGCAAGCACGGCGCCCACGAGCTCAATTATTCCAGCGATATCGATCTCGTGGTCTTCTACGACCCGGAGACGGCAGCACTGGCCCCCGGCACTGAGCCTTCGACATTCTATGTCAAGCTCACCCAGCGCCTTGCCTCGCTGCTCCAGGACGTGACCGAGGACGGTTATGTGCTGCGCGTCGACCTGCGGCTGCGACCTGATCCACGCGCCACGCAGGTGGCAATCGCCATCGAATCCGCCGCCACCTACTACGAGAACATGGGCCAGAACTGGGAGCGGGCGGCCTTCATCAAGGCCAGGGCCATCGCCGGTGACATTGCCCTCGGCGAGGAGTTCTTGCAGCGCCTCGTGCCCTACATCTGGCGCAAGTATCTCGACTTCGCGGCAATCGCCGATGTGCAGTCACTGATCCGGCAGATCCACGCCGTGAAAGGCCACGGCGAGATTGCCGTCGAAGGCCACAACCTGAAGCTCGGGCGCGGCGGCATCCGCGAGATCGAATTCTTCGTGCAGACGCAGCAGTTGATTGCCGGCGGGCGCAACACGGCGCTGCGCGGCAGGCGCACCACCGACATGCTCGACGCTCTTGCGGGGGCAGGCTGGATTTCAGCCGATGCCGCGACAGACCTGAAGCACTGTTACCGCGTGCTGCGCGGCTTCGAGCATCGCAGCCAGATGCAGGACGACCGCCAGACCCACATGGTGCCCCTGGACGCCGACGCCCTGCAACGCTTTGCGAGGTTCTGCGGCTTTGCGACGGCGGCGGAGTTCCGCAGCGAGCTGCGCGGCATTCTCGAAACGGTGCGCAACCATTCAGCACGGCTCTTCGAGAAATCGGAAGACCTCGGCACCGAGCAGGGGGCCCTCGTCTTCACCGGCGGCGAGGACGACCCGGAGACGATCCTGTCGCTGGAACGCATGGGCTTCCGCCAAGCCTCGGAAGTTTCCGCCACCATTCGCGGCTGGCATTTCGGTCGCTATGCCGCAACCCGCGACCGCAGGGCCCGCGAGGCCCTGACGGAACTCATGCCCAAGCTGCTCACCGCCCTGTCGCGGGCGGGCGACGGTGACAGGGCTTTCCTCGCCTTCGACCAGTTTCTCAAGGGCCTGCCCGCCGGGGTGCAGTTGTTTGCCATGCTGCGCGCCAATCCCGGCCTGCTTGACCTGCTGGCGCAAATCCTCGGAACCGCGCCGCGCCTAGCCCAGGGGCTGAGCCAGCAACCGCGCGTGCTGGAAGCGGTGCTCGATCCATCCTTTTTCGGGCCACTGCCGCCAAGCGCAAACCTGCAGGCCAGCTTGCAGGCCATGGCACCGCCCGCCCTTGGCCTCGATGAAGTCATGGATCGTGTTCGCGTCTTTGGCCGCGAGCAGATGTTCCGTGTCGGCGTGCGCGTTCTGTCGGAAACCGTATCGGCAGAGGAAGCGGGCAAGGGCTATGCCAATGTCGCCGACTGCATCATCGCGCGGCTGCTGGCGGCAACCGAAGATGACATGGCGCGAAACCACGGCAGGATTCGCAACGGCACGGTTGCGGTTGTTGCCATGGGCAAGCTCGGCGGCCGCGAGATGACCGCTGCCTCCGACCTCGACCTGATGCTGGTCTATGACCATGCCGCGGATGTGGAAGCCTCCGATGGCCGCCGCCCGCTGCCGCCCGCACACTACTATTCACGATTGACGCAGCGCCTGGTCACTGCCGTTTCCGCGCCAACCACGGAAGGCGAGCTTTATGACGTTGACATGCGTCTCAGGCCGTCCGGCAGCACCGGGCCTGTGGCAGTGAGCCTGCCGGCCTTCAACGCCTACCAGCGCGAGTCGGCCTGGACCTGGGAAAAGCTGGCGCTGACCCGGGCCCGCGTCGTGGCAGGGCCGGAGGCGTTCGCAGAGACGCTTGACGCCGCCATCCGTTCCGCCCTGTGCGAGCCCCGCGACGACAACAAGACCAAAGCTGATGTGCTGGCCATGCGCGGCCTCATGCTGCGTGAGCACAAGCCGGCCTCCGTGTGGGACATCAAGCGGACGCGCGGCGGCCTGGTCGAGGCGGAATTCATCGCGCAGTATCTGCAACTGCTGCATGCGCCAACGGTGCCCGCCGTGCTCGCCGCCAACACCTTCAAGGCCGTGGAAAACCTCGCCAGGGCAGGGATTTTGTCATCCGCCGATGCCAGCGACCTGGCCGGCGCCTGCCAGCTCTTTCACCGCCTGACGCAGATTCTCCGCCTCTGCATGGCTGGGGACTACACCCCCGCCCAGGCCCTGCCGGGCCTTAACCATGCCGTCGCCACGGCTGCCGGAACACCGGACATCAGGTCAGCCGAGGCCCTTCTGCGCGAGAACCAGCGCCTGGTGGAGGGCCTGTTCGACCGCATCATCGGCAGGCCGGAATATTTCGTGAACAGCGCGACGGAATAGCCTGAACCTCCCGTCTTGTTCTCAGAGGCGCGCTTCTGGAAACCCCAGAATGGAGAACAAAATGAAGATCGTGATTGTGGCAACGACCGCCATCATCGGGCTTTCGGCCGGGCTGGCCGCAGCCAATGAACCTTACTTTCCGCGCAGCGAGAAAACCTTCCAGCGCCTTGACCTCAACAAGGATGGAAAGCTGGCGCCGGATGAACTCTCTGCCGTCGTCAAGAAACGCGAACGGGCCATGGACGCCAATGGCGACGGGCAGGTGACGGCGGCGGAACTCGAAAGCGCCATGCAGTCGCGCATTGAAAAGCGCAAGGGCCGCATCATGGCGCTGATGGATGGCAACAGGGACGGTGTGATCTCTGAAGCAGAAATGGACCAGGTACTCAACGACATGTTTGACAAGGCCGATTTGGATGACGATGGTGCAGTCAGTCTTGCCGAGATCCAGAATTTCAAGCGTGCGCAATGGCGCAAGGCCTATCTGGAGCGGCAGGCGAAGAACTAGTTTCGCAGCAGAAGCCAGGAGCGCATATTTGGCGATAGGGCCGGCGGCAACGTCAGTCTCGGGTCCGCATCACGCAAGCGATGCGGACCTTTTGGCCGCTTCGGTGGCCCGTGACCAGAATGCCTTTCGCGTGCTCGTGGACCGTTACTATGCCGTGGTCTATCGCGTCGTCTGGCGCATGACGGGCACACAGACGCAGGCCGAGGACATCGCCCAGGAGGCATTCCTGCGACTGTGGAGCAACCCGGCGCAGATCCGCGAGGCGGGCGCCTTGAAGGGCTGGCTGATGCGGGTGGCGAGCAACCTTGCCATGGACGGGTTTCGCGCCCGGCCGATGCAGGATCTGGATGCGGCCGCAGACATCGCCGACAAGGCTCCCGATGCCGAGGCGGCAAGCCTCAGGAATTGGGCCGGCAAGCGGATTGATCGCGCCATTGCCACCTTGCCGGAACGGCAAAGGCTGGCGCTAACGCTCGTTCATTTCGAGCAGATGACAAACGCCGCCGCCGCCGCGGTGCTGGATGTTTCGGTCGATGCACTGGAATCACTTCTGGCCAGGGCAAGGCGTGCATTGAAGGAAGAACTGGCCGCGGACAGGGCAAGCCTGCTGCAGGCCATGGATATGGAAGGACAGAACCTATGAACGGCGACAACGTCAATGACCGCGAGCTCGACAAGCTCCTGGCGATGGCGGCACGGCCCGTCGTGCCAAGGGGTGCCGAGGCGCGCCTGATGGCAGCCATCGATGGCGCCTCGCGCGGCACTGTGGTGGCTTTCAGGCCGAGGCAGGTTCCGGCCCGCTCGAAACTGCCCTGGCTCACGGCGATTCCGCTTGCGGCATCGCTGGCCTTCGGGCTGTGGCTGGGTCTTGCCGGTGTTGGCAACAGCCTTCTGCCATCAAGCCTCGGAGGAGATTCGGTGGCTTCGGTTGATCTCGATTTTCCGACAGGAATTGACGAGGCCGAGGCCCTGGTCGAGGACAATCGGACATGAGCAACGCAAGCAATTCTCCGCCAGCAGGCGAAGAGCGCGGATCAAGCCTGCTGCGCTGGCTGCCGTCCCTGCGTTCGCGTTGGTGGACGGCGCTTCTTGGCCTGTCGCTGATGCTGAACCTGGCCATTGGCGGGCTCATTGCCGGCCAGTTCTTTGAGGGTGGCCCGCGCGAACGCCTGATGGGCGCAAGCTATGTGCAGCTTGTGCCGCGCCGTTTCTTCCATGACCTTCCACATGAACGCCGCGAGGTGTTGATGGAGGTTCTGCGCAGCAACCGGCCGGATCTCAGGGAATTGCGCGCCGCGAACGAGCAGACCAGCCTCAAGCTCGCCGATGCCCTTTCCGCTGCCGACTACAAGGAAGAGGACGTGGCAAAGGTCATCTCCGAATTCGCGGCAAGTTCGCAGGGTCTCGCCGCGCGTGGTGGCACGGTTGTCCTCGAGATCGTCAGGCTCCTGACGCCGGAAGAACGCCTGGCACTGGCTGCCGCCATTCGTGATCGTGCCGCCCGTCACTAGTCTCTGGCATTAGTCTCTGGCGTTGCTCAGGACTGTGGTGGCCTTACGGGAATGATGACGTCGATGGTCGTTCCCTTGCCGACGACGCTGCTGATCTTCACCTGTCCGCCGTGAAGTTCGGTAAGCGAACGCGAGATCGCCAGTCCCAGACCTGAGCCGCCCTTCGACTTCGTCAGCTGGTTTTCCACCTGCTCGAAGGGCCGCCCGAGCTTTTCGATGTCGCGGGCCGGTATGCCGATTCCGGTGTCGGCGATCGACAGTCGGAGCCTGTCACCATCGGGCCTCGCAGAAATGGTGACCCTGCCGCCCTCGGGCGTGAACTTCACGGCGTTGGACACGAGGTTCAGGACGATCTGCTTCAGGGCGCGGCGGTCCGCAACCAGTTCAGTTCCATCTTCAATTACGGTCTTGATGCGGATCTTGGAATCGGCGGCGCGTGGCCCGATGAGCCGCATCGATTCCTCGATGAGGCCGGCGAGATCAACCTTGCTGTATTCGAGGTC
Organism: uncultured Aestuariivirga sp.; assembly: GCA_964620785.1. GTDB lineage: Bacteria > Pseudomonadota > Alphaproteobacteria > Rhizobiales > Aestuariivirgaceae > Aestuariivirga. The sequence goes on along the minus strand of CAZUKI010000017.1, from coordinate 4,190 downwards.
GAAGCGTCCGGCTTCGATCTTCGACATGTCGAGAATGTCGTTGATGACATCGAGCAGGAACTGTCCGCTCTTGCGGATGTCCGAGACATATTCGGTGTATTTCGGTCCGCCAAGCGGTCCGAACAACTCTGCCGTCATCATCTCGCTGAAGCCGATGATGGCATTGAGCGGCGTACGCAACTCGTGGCTCATGTTGGCGAGGAACTCGGACTTCGAGCGGTTCGCTGCCTCGGCCCTTGTCTTTTCTCTGGAATACTTGTCGGCAAGTTCAGCGAGGCGTTGCGATTGTTCTTCGGCGGTCTGGCGCTCACGCTGCAGGTCGCGGACCGCAACCATCAGCGTCTTTTCCGAGCGCAGCAGCTTTTCTTCCTGCTTCTTGAGAGCGGTGATGTTGGTGCCGACCGAAACGAAGCCGCCATCGCGGGTGCGCCGTTCGTTGATTTGAAGCCAGCGGCCGTCGCCGAGCTGAACCTCGACCGAACGCGCCCCCGACTTGTCGATGATCTGTCCCGGCAGATATTGCTTGATCACTGGTTCCTTCGAGGCGGTCGCAACCACGTTGTAGGGTGTGCCGGGCACGCACACCGACGCCGGCAGGGAATGGAACTGCTGGTATTTCGAATTGCACAACACGAGGCGCGAATCCGTATCCCACAAGACGAAGGCTTCGGAGATATTTTCAATCGCATCCTTCAGGCGCACTTCGGCATCGCTGCTGAGCTTGTCGAGAACCTTCTGCCGGGAGATGTCGAAAACAATGCCGACAAGATGCGGCGCTTCCAGTGTGCTGCCCGGTGCCAGCGCGGCGCGCGCCCTGAGCCAGACCCAATGCCCGTCTTCATGGCGCATGCGGAATTCCTGGTCGAAGTCGTCGCGTCCGCCGGTGAGCAGTTCTTCGACGAAGTCATCGAGGCGCCCGTCATCGGGATGCATGCGCGACGATACATCGGCAAAGCCGAGAAGCCGGCTCTGCGGATTGAGGCCCAGAATGTCATACATGGACTTGGACCAGAACATGCGGCCTTCCGCGAGGTTCCAGTCCCACAAGCCGCATTGCCCGCCATCAAGCGCCTTGTCGAGGCGCGTCGTCGCCCTGTCGAGGCTGCTGTCGGCTTCCTCGGCGCGGGCCGATTGCCAGTGGAATGCTCCTGCCAGCAAAGACAGGACGAAGAGCGTTACGCCGAACAGCGTTCCAAGCCGGAAGGCACCACTCTGCCAGTTGCGGAACATGCCATCACTGAGCTGCAGCACGATGAGGTTGCCGGGCACGGCACCGAGGTCGCGTGACGCGGCAAAGACCGCCTGTCCGTTGCGCAGGGAAGTGCGCGCCAGCCTGCTGTCATTGACGGCAACCGAGGCAAAGAACGAGGCCGAAACGAAATCCGAGAGTTGTGTTGCGTGCTCCGCCGCCCCGACCGGCATGGCGGCGGTGATCCGCCCGTCACCATCAACGAGGAGATAGATGCGATCGACAAGCATGGCATCCGGAGCGAGTGCGTCAGCAAGGTTCGACTGGGTGAGCAGGGACTGCGTGCTGCCTTGCGCGACGCGCTGGCTGGCAAGGGTGCGCAGCTTGAGCGCAGCATAGTCGGCGTGCAGCAAGGTCTGCGCGGTATTCTCGGTGAAATGCAGCTGCCGGTTCTTGTAAAGCTGCTGCGAGATGGCGGTGGCAAGCGCGATCAGGAAGATCGCCGTCAGCGCCGTGATCAACCTGCCAAGCAGTTTCTCGCTGAGCGAAATCCTGCTGAAGCCGGGCAGGGGCAGCCGCAGGGCACGTTCCCGGTCAAACAGTTCCTTGATGTGTGATCGCTGCAAGACGAGAGCCCGGACTTCCATTGCCTGTCGCTGCACGGCAGGGACTCAAACGACCGCACAAGCTGCGGTTGCCGGGGCAGCACCTAACCTCAATAACGCTGTGGAATCTGATTTGCCAAGCTGTTTCAGGCAGCGGCGGAGTTCCTCTTCGACACCGCTAATGTTCTCGAAATGATCTCGTAAACATTGGTGGACAGGTTGGCCGTCGCGAGAATCCGCTGCATGTGCTCGCGGGCCTTCTCCTGGCGCGGGCCATCATACTGTTTCCATGTGCGGAACGACGTTGCCATGCGGCTTGCAACCTGAGGATTGATGCCGTTGAGCGTGATCACCGTGTCGGCCATGTAACGATAGCCTTCGCCATCGGCGCGATTGAAGGCGGCGAGATTGCCCGAGAAACTTCCGATCAGGGCATAGACGCGGTTGGGTGTCGTCAGGCGGAAATCCGGGTGGCGCGCCAGTTCCTCGACATGGGCCACGGCATCGGGGCGCGGCCACGAACCATGGAGCGCAAACCACTTGTCGACCAGCAGGTGTTCCCTGCGATGCCTGTCATAGAAGGACGCAAGTTCAGCCTCGGCTTCCGGCAATCCGCCATAGAGAATGGCTGCAAGCGCCCCCATCTCTGCGGTCATGCTGTGGGGGTTGTGCAGGTCCTGCTTGGCAAACTGCCAGGTGGCCTTCTGGTCGGCGAGTGCCAGCAGCGACAATGCGGCATAGCGCAGGCTGCGCCGCGCCGTGCCCGCTGTATCCGGCGCGTAGGGCCCGCTCTCGTCCGTTGCGGCAAGCTGCTCCGCAAGGGCATCGCTCAGGCCCGTGCCGATGGCGGTGCGAACCGCATTGCGGCCAAGGCGCACGGCTTCCGCATCGACATCATGGGCGATGGCTGCGGTGATTTCGGATTCGCCCGGAAGCTGCAGCATCAGTGCCTTGAATGTCTGGTCGAGGCGCGTGTCGCGCAAAGTCTTGTCGAGTGCGCCGGTGAAGGCCGCAATCGCCTCGCTGTCCAGCCGGTTGCCCTTGGCGGCAACGGCATTCCGCAACAGGTCCATGCCCAGCTTCTGTGCTGCTTCCCAGCGGTTGAAGCTGTCCGTGTCATTGCCCATGCGGAAGAACAATTCCTCGCTGGAAATCGTCTCGCGAAGTTCGATCGGTGCTGAAAAGTTGCGATTGATGGAAAGATGCGGGCGCTCGCTGAGCGCATCGAAGGTGACAGCCTGCGCTGCTTCGCGCAATTCGATCAGGCCGCTTTTGATTTCCCGTCCTTTGCCATCCAGCAGTGCAAATGACAGCGGCACATGCTGCGGCAGCTTGCTCGCCTGCCCTGGCGTAGGTGGCGTATCCTGCGTCAGATTGACGGTGAGGCGGCCCGCCTTGGCGTCGTAGCTCTGGTGGCTCTCGACGATTGGCGTTCCCGCCTGTTCATACCAGCGCTTGAACTGCGCAAGGTCGCGGCCGGAAGCCTCAGCCATGCAGGCGAGGAAATCCTCGATGGTTGCGGCCTCGCCGTCATGGCGCGTGAAGTAAAGATCCATCGCCTTGCGAAATGTGTCCTTGCCGATGAGCGTCAGCAACATGCGGCACAGTTCGGCACCCTTGTCATAGACGGTTGCCGTGTAGAAGTTGTTGATCTCGATATAGGACGAGGGCCGCACCGGATGCGACAATGGCCCCTGGTCTTCCGGAAACTGACGGCCGCGCAGCGACTTCACATCCTCGATGCGCTTCACGGCATGGGAACGCTTGTCACCTGCGAATTCCTGATCGCGGAACACCGTGAGGCCTTCCTTGAGGCAGAGCTGGAACCAGTCGCGGCAGGTGATGCGGTTGCCGCTCCAGTTATGGAAATACTCATGCGCGATGATGCGCTCGATGTTGAGGTAGTCGTTGTCCGTGGCGATTTCGGGCCGCGCCAGTATGTATTTGTCGTTGAATATGTTGAGGCCCTTGTTTTCCATGGCGCCGAAGTTGAAGTCGGACACGGCAACGATGTTGAAGACATCGAGATCATAGGCGCGACCGAAGCGCTCTTCGTCCCACACCATTGATGCCTTGAGGCTTTCCATGGCCCAGCCGCAAGAATCTTCCTTGCCCTTTTCCACATAGATGCCGAGCTTGACCTCGCGGCCCTCGCTGGTGGTGAAGCTGTCGTGGATGCTGGCGAGGTCACCGCCCACCACTGCGAACAGGTAAGTCGGCTTGGGGTGCGGATCATCCCACACTGCGTAATGGCTCTTGGTGCCGGGAATGGTCCCGCTTTCCACGGGGTTGCCGTTGGCGAGCAGAACTGGGAGCTTCGTATCAGCCACCAGGCGGACGCGATAGGTCGCCATCACGTCGGGCCGGTCATAGAAGAAGGCAAAGCGCCGGAAGCC
>CAZUKI010000016.1:20558-22345 GCA_964620785.1 uncultured Aestuariivirga sp. | reverse complement strand
TCCACCATCGGCTTCGTGGCGGCTGGCTTCACTGCCGGTTGATCGGCGGGCGCGGCTGTCGCGGGGGCAGGCGGTTGCGCAGGTGCCGCGGTTGCCACGTTTGTCACTGGGGCCTTGGCCACGAGGGCAGGCTTGGGCGGTGCCGGCTGCGGCTCGAACAGATCATTGTCGCGCCCGAAGAATGTTGCAGCAGGCGGCGGCGCGGTTGCCGTGAGGAGGCTCATGTCAATCTGGTCCACGAGACGCAGCGCCTTGGCAATGGTCTCGGGCATGGCTTCATTGCCGGACGGGGCCTTGCCCTCGGCAAGGGCACTTCGGGCCAGATCCGCAAGATGGGAGAAAAGCCTGCCCTCATTTGAGAGGTTGGGGAGGCCGGCGGTCTGCAGGATGTCCTGGCGGGCCGTGGCAATGGCCTGGCGTACCCGGGCCAGTTCCGCCGACGCGGTGCCGCCCTGCGACAGGCTGCCCATGCGTTCTTCGAGCTTGCCGATCGCCGTCAGGATGCGGCCAGAATCGACGGCGCAGTTGCGCGACTTGAACTCGTTGAGGAACCAACGCCCGCGGCTCGATTCCTGCACGGCCTCGAGCACCATGTCATAGGACAGGCCCGGCTCAGCCGTCACTTCCCTGCGCATCAACGCAACTCCACACACAAACGCGGCAGCGCCAGGCAACATGCATGGCTCACCTGCAGGCATTGTCGTGGAAAATGGTGAATGCTTGGTTTAGAGCGCGGGACCCATGACCGCCCGGCGCTTCGGTATCAAGCTTTCCATCGTCTATGCCCTACTGATGATCGGGAGCGGCGTGCAACTGCCCTTCCTGCCGCTGTGGCTTGCGGCCAAGGGCCTGTCGGTGGAAGCCATCGCCGCAGTTGTTGCCGGCACCATGGCAACACGCATCCTGGGGGCACCGCTCGTTGCCTGGATTGCCGATCATTTCGGCAACCGGCGTCTTGTCATCCAGTTGTGCGCTGGCCTGTCGCTTGCCAGCTACAGCCTGCTTGCCATCAGCAACGGCTTCGGGCCGATCATGACCATGGCGCTGATCGCCTCTTTCGTCTTTGCGCCGATCTTCCCGCTGACCGAGGGCTTCGGCGTCGATGGCGCCATTGCGCACAATCTCGACTATGGCCGCCTCAGGGTGTGGGCCTCGCTCAGCTTCCTGTCCGGCAGCCTCGGGGCAGGGGCGCTGCTCACCGTGCTTGATCCGCTCGACACGGCCTGGGTGCTGGCGGCGGCACAGGGACTTGCCTTTGTCGCCACGCTGCAATTGCCGGATGAACCTGATGCCCGGAAGTTCGAGGCCGCGGAAGGCGGCGTGATGCGGGCCCGTGACCTGTTCTTCGGGTCAAGCTTTCCCTTGCTCATGGTGGCGGCAGGCCTGGCGCAGGCTTCGCACGGCATGCTCTACAGTTTCAGTTCGGTGCATTGGCATTCGATTGGCATGTCGTCACTGTGGATCGGCGTGCTCTGGGTCGCAGCTGTCATGACGGAGGTGCTGTTCTTTTCCTTTTCCAATGCCATCGTGCAGGCGCTGGGGCCGGGTGGCCTCTTGCTCATGGGCATTGCCGGGGGCCTGGTGCGCTGGCTGGTGATGGGAACCTTCAGCAACTACGGCATCCTGATCATCGCCCAGATGCTGCATGCGCTGTCCTTTGCCGCAACCCATCTCGGCACCATGCATTTCATCAGGCTGCTCGTGCCCAACGCCATCCGCAACCGCGCCCAGGGCGTCTATTCGGCGCTGTCGGGCGGTGTCTTCATGTCGGCAACGGCCTTTGCCTC
>CAZUKI010000016.1:14767-20458 GCA_964620785.1 uncultured Aestuariivirga sp. | reverse complement strand
GATAGGGAACTGCCTCGCCCTCGCCCTGGAAGCCGTTGCGCTTCAGTGTCACGACGACGACATCAGCCGTGGTCTTGCTGCCGCGCGCAATGGTGAAAGTGCCGGCGATGGGCCAGGATTCCTGGCGGATCGCGACGTCCATCGCCACCGTCACCGGCGTCAGGCTTCCGGCACGCGGCCTGCAGCTTCGGCCAGCATGATGTAAACTTGGCCGTTCTGCGAAGCGATCACGTCATCGATGGCGCCAGCGCCGCCTGGAACATCGCTCAGGGTGTCGAGCAGCTTCTCGAAGAGGCGGATGTAACCATTGATGCGGCTGCGCAGGCGTTTCTCGGTGCCATAGCGCTTGCCGAGCACAGCCACGAAACGCTTCGACTGCTGGTCGCTCAGGCGCTTGAGGAAAATTTCCGTCTCGCCGGCGAGGTAGCGCTTTTCGAGATCGCGCGGCAGGCCCTCGTCGATGGCCTCGACGACGTCACGGGCCGACTCGCTCAGCTTGTGGCTGTAGGTGCCGATCTCGCGTGCCACGTGAGAGGGCAGCTCACCCCGGCTGCGCTGCGCGGCTTCCCGCGGCGCTGCCTTGGTTTTCCTGCCGCCCGACAGGGCTTCGACGCTGGCTGCAATCTGGGCCATGGTGCCCTCGATTGAACCTGTCCGCTCCTCGGTCTGCTGACGGGCACCGGCCGTTCCTGAAAGGGGAGCGGAGAACGGGGTGCCCTCAGATTTTCCCGGCCCGGACCCTCTGGGCGCTATATATCCGGGGCCTGAGAAATCAACCGATCCGGACTGCCGGCGGACGGCGTCCGACAGGGCGCTCAGGGCGGCGATCTGGTCCGCCACGACCTTGCGCATGGCGTCGGCGTTGTTGCGGGTTTCCTCAGGGATGTCGATCACGGCACGCTTCAGGTCGTTGCGGGCGCTGTCGATGTCGCGCACTACCTGCTGGGCAGTAATGCGCATGTCCTGGGCCGTCTGCTGGAAGTCGCTCGCCGTGGCAGACAGCATCTCGTTCATGGCGGAGAGCGCCCGCTCATGCTGTTCGCGCAGGACCTTGGCTGCCTGGTTGACCTGGGTTGCGGAGCTGCCTTCAAGTTTCTTCAGCTCATCCTCGAGGCGGGCCAGCGAGGCCTGCGTCTGGTCGGCAACAATGCGGCTGATCTCGCGGGAACGGGTTTCCGCGGTACTCAGGCTTTCCTCGATCATGTGCATGTAGCTGGTCATGACCTGATCGACCTCCTGCGAGCGCTTGCTCGCATCGTTGACCAGGGTGTCGAGAGTTTCGCGGCGGCTGACGAGCATGCGCTCCAGTTCGTTGTTGAACTTGTCCATGGAGCGATCGACCAGCATGGTCACATCCTCGAGGCGTTCGGAGATGCGCGTGCCGGTGACTTCCAGCTTGCCCGTAAGCTGCATGGAGACGCTTTCCAGCTTTTCATCAAGTTCGGTTGCAGCCGTCTTGATCTGGTCTGCGAAGTAGGCGTTGGCCGTCTGGACGTGCGAGGAAAACTTCTGGTGAGCCTCGTCGAGGGAACGCTGTGACGTGGATGATGCGGAATTGAGTTCACCCGTTGCGCGGTCAATGCGGTCCACAAGCAGGCCCGTGTCCTGTTCGAAGCGGGCGGTGATCTGGGCCGTCGTCTGGCTCATGCCTTCGGCGAAGGCGCTCTGCACGCGATCGAGGTGCGAGGTGGCAAGATCAAGCCGCTCGCCGAGTTCCTTGGCAGTGGCGTTCAGGCGGTCGGTCATCGCCCCGGCATTGGACGAGAACAGGGTCGTGAGATCGCCGGTGGCCTGGGTGAGCTGCGTGGTGATGCGTGATTCGGTCGAATCCAGCAGCGTTGCAAGCTCGGAGGAGGATTGATCCAACTGGCCGGAGAGCTTGTCGGTCACCTCGATGACGCGGCTGGTGACGTTTCCGGCCGTGCTGTCGATGGTATCGGTGACGCGGAGCGCAATCGATTCCATCTGATCGCCGATATGCGAAGCGCTGCTCTCGAGGCGGCTGAAGACCTGGTTGGAGGTGTTCTGCAGGTCGGCAACGATGGTTGAGGCCGAGTTTTCGAGGATCTGCATCATGCCGCCCTGGGCCTCGCCGATCTTGTCGACGAACTGGTCCGAAATGGAGATCATCCGCTCGGTCACGCCGCCGCTCGATGATTCCATGGTCTGGGCCAGGGCCACGCCGGATTCCTGCATCTGCCGGGTGACAATGTCAGCCGTCTCCTTGAGATGCGCGGCAATGGTGCCGCTGGTTGATACCAGCACGCCATTGATGTTGCTGCCGGCCGACTGCATCTGGTCGGCAACCGCCGCGGTGGTCTCGGTGAGCTTGCTGGTGATGTTCTGGGCCAGCAGATCGAAGTCGCCGGTCGCCTGGCTGAGGCCCTGGGTGGCCTGGGCCGAAGCCTCAGTCAGGCGGTCATAAAGCCCATTGATGGCATCCGCCATCGATGACGTGACGTTGGAGGCATTCTGGTTGAGATGGGCGGACAGCGCTGTTGAAGCCTGTTCGATGCGGTTTGCAAAGTCGCTTCCGGAGACATTGAGCTGTTCGAGGAAGTTGCTGCCCGACAGATCAAGACCGGACAGCATCTGCGCTCCCGACTGGTCAATGCGGTCAGCGAGGCGATTGACGGCAGCATTGTAGTTGCTGTTCATCTGGCTTGCGGCCTGGTCAACGAAGCCGGAGAGATCAGCCTGGGCCTTGGAGATCTTGCCCACGAAGTCGCCAGCAAGGTCCTGCATCCCACCAGACAGGAGATTGCGGCTCTCTTCGATGCGGTGGGCGGTTTCGACACCTGAACGCTCGATGAGGGTGGCGATCTCGCTGGATGTGGAGCGCAGGTGATAGGTGATGGAATCACTTATGCCCGTCACGGTCTGCTGCATTTCCTGGGCAGCGGCGCGGATATCCGAAGCCGAAGCATTGCTCAGGCGCTGAATGGTGTCGCCAACTTCATGGTTGGCCGCGGTCAACCTGTCTGCACTCTGGTGCAGGAGGTTGATGATGCTGGCCTCCATGCCCTTGACCTCGCCGCCAAGGCGGCTTGACTCGTCGCTCAGGGTTCCCGCCGCGGCGTTCAAGGTCTGCACATAACTCTGCAACTGGCCGGAGAAGTCGCTGAAGTCGTTGATCAGCAGGGTGGACATGCGCTCGAAATGCTGGCTCTGGGCACCGATCTCGTTGCCTGCCATGGCGGCACGGGCGGAGACATCATCGATGGTGCGGGCCAGTTCCTGCGAAGAATTCTTCAGGCCGCCTTCAAGGCGGTTGAAGGTGTCGAGCGCGAGGTTGATGACCTGTCCGAGGTTCTGGGTGTTTGCTTCAAGCCGGTTCAGGAGCGGGGCGGTTTCGCCGCCAACGATCTGGCTGGTCTGCTGCAAGGCCATGCGCTGGCTTTCGAGGCCACTGACAAGGCCGCGAATCCGGTCCTCGTTAGCACCGAAGGCACGCTCAACGGCTGACATCTCCTTGTGGACAATCTCTTCAAGGGCCGAGGCACGCTGCACGGCGTGCTCGACACCACCCACCAGCAGGTCAACCTCGTGGCGGACTGCCTTGGCAATGGAGGACAGGTTTTCGGAAGCGATGTCCTGCGGCCTGACGAGGCGCAGGGCAGATTGCAGGAGAGCTTCGGAGGTCTGGCGAAGCTGCTGGGCGCGCCACTGGTAGTAGGCGGCAGCCCAGAAGATGGTGATTGGCACGACCAGCAAGGCGATGGCGCGCATGAGATCTGGCAGCGCCGGCGCTGCACCTGTGGGTGAGAAGGCTTCGCTCGAGTACACGAGAAACCAGCCAAAGATCCAGCAAAGGCTTACGAATCCGACAATATAGAATGGTCCATAGGACGGACTGCGGCGCAGCTTCGCCAGCATCATCGCCAGGGCAGGGTCATTCTCATTGGCCGGGCGGGACCGGACAGGACTCTGGCTTTCATCTACAGACTGGAGGTCCGCCATTTGGTCCTGGCGGCTTCGATTACTCGGTTTCAGTGCCATACGCGTCCCGCATTCTGGGGTTGCCCCCTTTTTACTTACTTGTACCCAATGCCCAAGCGGCAAAACCGCTCGCCCGGGGCCTCCACCAGGGACAAGTCATACCCGCCAGACTGTAACTCAAGGCGGTCCTGACTTGAACCGCAAGAGGGGCGGCACCCGGCAATAAGTGAAAGTTTGGTTAAAATTGTGGATCGATTTGAATTGATTCACGAAACAGTTGCTTTACCTCGTTTTTTCAGCGGCTTGCAGCTTCTTTCTGGCAAAGTCAATGTTTGCAGGTAGGGTATAAACAGGTGGAAATCAGCAGAAAGCGGACCGGTTCCGGGCAGGGCTCAGGCGATGACCTGCCAGCCCTTGACGGCGATTTCCTGGCCCGGTGCACCTTTGGCGACGAAGCCCTGAAAGGTGAGATCATCGCCCTGTTCCGGAAGCAACTGGCACAGGCGCGCGATCAAATCGCGTCGGCCTCGACGGCCAGCGACTGGCGTTTTGTCATGCATACTCTGAAAGGGGCCGCACTGGCTGTCGGTGCCGTGCAGTTTGCCGCACTGGCCCAGGAATGGGAAAAGGCCGTGTTTCCGTCGGAGGGCCAGCGCCAACTCATCCTCAATGACTTTGACCTGGCAAAGGCCGCATTCCTGATGGCCGCCAAGCTGGCCTGAGCACAGGCAAGCCCCGCTTCCTGTTCAGGCTGCCGTGGTTGCCTTGCCAGTTGCCTTCACTTATGTAGCCAGCGCATCCAAGGACTAGCAGCATGGCCAAAATCACCTTCGTTCAGCACAACGGCACTGAAATCGAGACCAACGGCGTGCCTGGCATGACGGTGATGGAAACCGCAATCCGGAACCAGGTTCAGGGCATCGACGCGGATTGCGGCGGAGCCTGTGCCTGTGCGACCTGCCATGTCTATGTGGACCCCGAATGGCTGGAGAAGGTCGGGCCGCGCAACCCCATGGAGGAGGACATGCTCGACTTTGCTTTCGACGTGCGCCCCGAGAGCAGGCTTTCCTGCCAGATCAAGGTGACTGACGCGCTCGACGGTCTCAAGGTGCGCGTGCCGGAAAAGCAGTTCTGAGGACAGACATGGCTGAGCATTTTGAAACGGATGCAGTGATCATCGGCGCCGGGCCGTGTGGCCTGTTCTCGATCTTTGAACTGGGCCTTCTCGATATCCGCTGCCATGTGATCGATATTCTCGACCGGGCCGGGGGACAGTGCGCAGAACTCTATCCGGAAAAACCGATCTATGACATTCCGGCGCTGCCGCTGGTGACCGGCACGGAACTGACGCAGAGGTTGCTGGAGCAGGCAAAGCCCTTCAAGGCCGAATTTCATTTCAACCAGATGGTGACGGAACTCGCCAAGCAGCCGGATGGCCGTTTTCTTGTGAAAACCGATGGCGAACTGAGTTTCCTTGCCAGGATTGTGGTTGTCGCTGCCGGCGGCGGGTCCTTTCAGCCGAAAAAGCCTCCGATTCCCGGGATCGACGCTTACGAAGCCAAGTCGGTGTTCTATTCCGTCAAGAAGATGGAAACATTCCGCGGCCGCGACGTCCTGATCGTAGGGGGTGGTGATTCGGCTCTCGACTGGACGCTCAACCTGCAGCCCTTGGCCAAGAGCCTCACCCTGCTGCACCGGCGCGACGAGTTCCGCGCCTCACCAGACAGCGTCAACAAGATGCGCGAACTGGTC
>CAZUKI010000016.1:9912-14667 GCA_964620785.1 uncultured Aestuariivirga sp. | reverse complement strand
ATGGCCCAGGAGGCCTTCCACCACATCAAGCCGGGAGAACGGCTGGTGTTCCAGTACACGACGTCGAGCACCAACCTGCAGAAGAAGCTGGGCGTGGCCTAGCCACAAACTGCTTTCGGCAGCCCGGCACGAGGGCACTTAGGTCGGCGTCAACGTCTTCTTCAACCGCGAGCGCATGCGCGCCACTTCTTCCTTGCGATTCGGCCTGCCAAGCAGCTTGCGGTAGCCGTCGCGGCGCTCATGCACGGCAGCGATGGCAAGGCCCATGGGAACGCCGGTTTCCACGAGAAGCGCTTCCGCAAGCTGCAGGCTGGCTTCGGTTGTCTCAGGCACGGCCTCGGTAACACCGGCTTCATAGAGCTTCATGGCGTGGCGCTCGTCCCTGGCGCGGGCAATGATCTTGAGATCGGGGCGTTCCGCCCGTGCCGCCTTGAGAATCTCCTTGGCCCTGACCGGATTGTCCATGGTGATGGCCAGCGCGCGCGCTTCCGCAAGGCCGCAGCGATTCAGAAAGGCAATATCGGTTGCATCCCCATAATAGACCTGGTGGCCGGCTTTGCGGGCTGCCGCGAGATTGTTGACGTCGAGGTCGATGCCGACGACGGGCAGGTTCTGCTCACGCAACATGTCCGCGACGATGCTGCCCACCCTGCCGAAGCCGGCAATGATGACATTGGAACCCTCAATGGCCTGGTGAGAGAGTGCAAACTGTTCAACTGCAGGGTCGGACACCGGCAGTTTCTTGCGCGCAATCTTTGCAACCCGCGCCATCAAGGGAATAAGCATCATGCTGAGAGTGACAGCGATGAAAAGCGGCGTCACTTCGCCATTGTTGAACAGGCCTTCTGCCATGGCAGTTCCCAAAAGGACGAAAGCAAACTCGCCGCCGGGCCCGAGGAGCAGGGCAGATTCCACTGCAGGCGGGCGCGGCAGTTTCATCACCATGGAGATTGCAAGGGTGATCACTGCCTTCACGGCAATGAGCAGCAGCGTGATTGAGATGATGAGGAATGGCTGCTCGATGATGGACCGCAAGTCCAGGCCAAGGCCTACAAGGAGAAAGAACAGGCCCAGCAGCACGCCCTTGAACGGTTCTATGATTGCCTCGATAGCGCGGCGAAACTCGGTTTCAGCCAGCGTGAGGCCCGCAATGAATGCCCCTAGCGACATGGACAGGCCCGCAGCCGCGGCAAGGGCGCTTGTGCCAATGGCAATGAAAAGAACCGTGGCCGTGAACAATTCAGCACTGCTGCTGGCGGCAACGATGCGCATGAGCGGGGTCAGGACATACCTGCCCGCGACGACGATGAAGGCAACCGCGACGAGGGCCTGCATGATCGCAACACCGGCGTTCATCACGATATTGCCTTCGGCATTGGGGGTCAGAGTGCCGAGCAGCAACAGCATGGGCACGACGCAAAGATCCTGCATCAGCAGCACGGCAAAGCTCATGCGGCCGGCTTGCGTGCCAAGGCGCTTGTCCTCGGAAAACAGCTGAATGACGATGGCGGTCGACGACAGGGAAAGCGCCATGCCGATGACGATGGACTGATTGATGGAGTATCCCCAGGCCGCTGCCAACGCGGCGATGACGATGCCGGACAGCAGGACCTGGCTGCCGCCGAGTCCGAACATCAACTGGCGCATGGTGCGCAAGCGTTCGGGAGACAATTCAAGGCCGATGAGGAAGAGCAGGAAGACGACCCCTAGTTCAGCCGGACCTGAAATTCCCTCTCCCTGTTTCAGCTCGAGAGGTGCGAGAACGGGAAAGCGCTGGGCGAGCGAGCCGAGAATGTGGGGACCGAGGACCACGCCCGTCAGCAGAAAGCCCAGAATGGAACTCATCCCGACGCGGCGCAGCAAGGGGATTGCCACCCCGGCTGTCCCGAGGACAATCAGCAAATCCTTGTAAACCGCATATGAACCCGCCGCCATGGGAACTGTTTTAACTTGGCATTGGAGCCTGTAAAGCAGGATCATCATGACCGAACAAAAGATTGCAACCTGGAGTCACGCCGCCAATGGGCGGTTGCGGGCACGGGGCCTCGGACTGGCGTTCCCCGGCACGCCAGGACCGTTCAATGCGATTACCGATGTCGCGGGAGTTGAAGTCGGCTACGCAACGCTGATTGCGGGCGAAGGGGCGTTGAAGGTTGGCCAAGGGCCAGTGCGCACAGGTGTCACGGCTATTCTGCCGCGCGGGCGCAGGGGCGCACTTTCTCCCTGTGCCGCCGGGGCCTTTTCGCTCAACGGCAATGGCGAGATGACCGGTCTTGCGTGGATCGAGGAAGCGGGGGAACTGCAAACTCCGATCACCATCACCAATACACATTCTTGCGGCATCGCCCGTGACGCGACGCTGCGCTGGATGTTCACGCGAGGCGTTGGCATGGGGCAAGACTGGGGACTTCCGGTCGCCGCCGAGACCTATGATGGCGACCTCAATGACATCAACGGATTCCATGTCGGCGAACAGCATGTATTCGAGGCCCTCGACAACGCCGCGGGTGGACAACTCGCGCTGGGCAATGTTGGCGGCGGAACAGGGATGATCACCTATGACTTCAAGGGCGGAACGAGCACTGCCTCTCGGCAGGTGGTGATCAGCGGAACTTCGTATCACGTTGGCGTGCTTGTGCAGTCCAATTTTGGGCGACGTGAAGACCTCACGGTGCTTGGGGTCCCGGTCGGTCAGCATCTCACCGCGGAAAAACTTCGCGGCAAGGAGCAGGGCTCGATCATTGCGATCATTGCCACCGATGCGCCGCTGCAGCCGCACCAACTGAAACGGCTGGCACGCCGTGTCCCCTTGGGGCTTGCCCGGACAGGAACCATCGCAAGCAACAGTTCGGGTGACATCTTTCTCGCGTTTTCGACAGGCAATGCCGGGGCATTGGCGGACACAAGCGTGTTGCGTTCAATGCAAGTCCTAGGCTTGCAAGCGATGGACCCATTGTTTCGCGCTGTCGTAGAAGCCACGGAAGAAGCGGTGATCGACGCCATGGTCACGGGAGAAACCATGATGGGCCGTGATGACAACACCTCAGTGGCGCTTCCGCATGACAAGCTTCTCGATCTTCTGCGCCGCTACGGGCGTCTCTAGGCCTCGCGATGCCTGAACCCAGCATATGGGTTTTGTGCGGTGTTCGCATGGGCGACACTGCCCAGGCACTTGAACTGGCGCGCCAGGTCGGCGGCTCCGTGACGCCCCAACGCCTTGGCTTCACGTCGCTTCATCAATTGCCAAACTGGCTGCTCGGCAGCACGATCAGGCATCTTGATGCGAAGTCGCGGGCCTTGCTTGTGCCGCCCTGGCCAGACCTCGTCATCGCCACGGGAAAGCGCACCGCGCCCGTATCGGCCTGGATCAAAGAACAATCTGGCGGCAAGACCGTCATCGTCCAACTGGGGCGGCCCCGCATGGCCCTTCGGCATTTCGACCTCATTGTCACGACGCCGCAGTATGGCTTGCCTGAGTTGAGTAATGTTGCCCGAATTGCATTACCCTTTGCGATGCCCAAGTCCGTGCCGGATTCGGTGCTAAGGCATTGGAAGGAACGCTGGCAGGGACTGCCACGTCCACTTATTGCCGCTGCCATTGGCGCCAGCAAGTTTCCGCTGCGACTGGAAGCGGCACAGCTTGACGAATTCGCCACGGCGCTCTCGGCACTTGCGAGGCGGGAAGGTGGCAGCGCCCTGCTGTTTTCGTCGCCGCGCTCTGATCGCGGCGCCGTTGCGCGCGTCAGATCCCACATCGAGGGCCCATGCTGGCTCCAGGATGGAGAAGGGGTTGGCAATCCCTACCAGGCAGGTTTGACCCTGGCGGATGTCTTTGTGGTCACGGGGGACAGTGTGTCCATGGCTTCGGAGATGATTGCGACGGGGAAACTGACTTACATCTATCCACTGCCGCGCTGGCCGACAGTCAGATGGAAGGCCGATCATGGGTTGGTGGGCAAGCTCGCCGGCCGCGGCATCCTCAATCCGCCGCGCGACGTCAGCGGCTTTGTCGATGGCCTGATTGGGGCTGGTCTTGCCGCAGACTTGCGCGCTCCTGGCACGGCAAGACCGGTGAAGGTGCGGGCGGCAGACCACGAAGCAGTTGTCGCGAAAATCAGGTCGCTGATGGCCTCAAGACTGAACGAGAGACCAGGTTCCACCGGATGACGTCGCGGCAGGGAACGCCGGTCGCAGGAAAGGCAGCGGCTAGTAGTAGATGCCGAGGCGGTGCCACTGGACTTGCGGGCGCGGGATCGGCGGCACAAGTGATGTGCGTGGGCGCTCATTGTCGGTGCGCACGATGATCTGGTCATTCGGATCGAGCTTGAGCGCCTGCAGGCGGGCGATGCGCTCCTCGGTTTTCGGGTGGGTGCGCAGAAGTGAGGGATGGGGCAATCGCGATCCAGGAAGGACCATGCCCTCCCACTTTGCACCCTGGCGTTCTTCGAGAATGCGAAGGGCGGAGGCAAGGCCCTCGGGATCGCCTGTCAGGGTCGCCCCGTCGAGATCGGCGTCATATTCCCTGGCGCGAGAAAGGCCGAGTTGCAGGAGGCCACCTATCGTTGGCGCAAAAATCATGAGCAGGAGGCCAAGGAGCGGAGCATTGACGCCGATGCCGAAGACCAGCGGAATGCCCAAAAGGCCAGCAGTTGAGAGAAAGCTCGTCATCCGGTTCAGAACATCCGCCATGCCCATGACACGCAAGTCGCCGTTCATGATGTGGGCCGTCTCATGGGCGAGAATGCCCTGAATCTG
>CAZUKI010000016.1:0-9812 GCA_964620785.1 uncultured Aestuariivirga sp. | reverse complement strand
GTTGCCATGCCAATGGCGCCGATGACGGCAGCAACGACGAGCCCCGTCACACCGAACATGCTGTAGGCGAGCAAACCCAGAATTGCCGCGGACCCTGCGACAAGCACCGCGGTATGCGCGGCGTTTCTCAGGTTGTGGCTGCGCTGCACTGCAGGATTAAGATTTTTGATCTGCATCTGGATTTTCACCCTTTGGCAAAGTGAACACTTCTTTGAGCAGGCTGCCAAGCGTCTGGCTCGTTGACGAAGTGGCGGGCACAGGGCGACAGACAGCGATGGCGGCCATGCCGATCCGCGTTGTCAGGATGCCGTTCACAGCACCCTCCCCGAAGCGGGCCGAAATCCGGCCGAGCAGGCCACGCCCGACCACGTGCTGCAAGAGATTGTCCGACAGCGCCAGACCACCGGCGACTGCCAGGTGGGTCAGCACCATGCGGGCGAGTTTCAAGGTCGCGATGGTTGCTGGTTTTCCGCCATAGAGGCTGGCGATGTCACGCAACATGGCGAAGTTCTGGGCGGCAACGAACATAATGTCCAGGGCGGCCGCTGGTGTCACTGTCGTGAGCAGCGCCACGCGCCGCGCCCGGCTCGCAATGACCCGGCGCGCCTCCGCATCGATCGGCTCGAGCAAGAGGCGTTCAGCGAGGCGCATTCGATCTTGAGGATCCATGATGTCATGCTGGTGACTTGCGAGCTGTGCGAGCCCGGCACGCAACTCGACACGACCCTCATAGAGGTTCCTGATTCCGGCAAGTGCCTCGTTACCGGCAGTGCTATCGTCGAGATTGATGGCTCTGGCAACCTTGTCCTGCAGTGCCTCGATTGAGTTCAATCGAAAGAGTGCTGCGGCCTCACGGAGGATGATCGCCAGCGCTGACAGGCCGGCGACAACTGCCATGGCCAATGCGGTCCAGCCCAGCCATGGCGTGGTGGCAAAGAAGGATTCGATCAGTTGGGTGATTGCGAGGCCGGACCACATGACTACAAGGCCGAAGAGTGCTGATGCCAGCAAACCAAGCCAGCGGAAGCGCCTGCGGCCTCGGGGCGTTTCTGTCACTGGCACAGTAACGAGCGGTTGTTCCACGGGGCCGACGTCGAACTCGATCGCCGGCTTTCGTGTCTTCTTCTTCTCGGTCTCGTCACCAGAAAGCACGAAGGCGCGCGGCTGGCGCAAGCTGTTGTGGTCAGCTGTCATGGGAAGCAATCCCCGAGGAGAAATTCCAGTGTGCGATCGAGACGGATATGGGGAAACTCGCCTTCGACCAATTTTGGTGGGCGGAAGCGGACGAACCGCAGTTTTCCTGCGAGCGTGCCGTTGAGGGCGGCTTTTGGATCCTGGGCGAGGTCGCCGGGAAAGATTGCCGCCTCCATTTCACCATCGAAATGCTTGCCGGAGATGACTTCACCCTTTTCAGGCGTGCCTGCAATGCAAAGCAGTTCCTCGCCACGTTCAATCACCTTGGCCTCGCGCGTTGCGCGTATGGCGGCAACCGCGGACACACCATAGGCGGTTCCAGTATCCTCGGCGCGCGCCACAGCACGTCCCACGATCTCGCGCAGAATGTCCTCCAGCTTGTCATGGGCGCCATGGTTGAGAAGGTCGGCCTTGGTTGCGGCAAATAGAATGCGGTCGATGCGGCGGCCAAAGATTTCGCTGAAGAGTGAGTTCCGGCCCACACGGAAAGCCTGCAGAACGTCGGCCAACGCCTTCTGGAGATCAAACACAGCTGAAGGCCCTGCATTGAGGGCCGTCAGGGCATCGACGAGAACAATCTGCCGGTCGAGCCGGGCGAAGTGGCCGAAGAAGAAGGGCCTGACGACCTTGGACACATAGGAATCATAGCGCCGTTCCATCAACTCCGCCAAGGAGTTGGATCTGATGGACTGTCCTGCCGGGAAACTCAGCGGTGCAAACGAGAGAAGCGGCGAACCCTCGAGATCGCCCGGCATCAGGAAACGGCCTGGCGGCAACGTGGATAGGGAAACATCATTCTCGCGGCAACGTGCCAGGTATGCCGTGAAATTCCTGGCGGCCTGCACTGCCGTGATCTCCTGGGCCGGACCATCGGGATCCACTCCCTTGAGGTATGCCCGATAGTCTGCCGAAAGACTGTCGCGAGGCGCCTTCTGGGCGGCTTCAAGAGTGGCATGGCTCCATTCGGCGTAGCTCATGCGCATGAGCGGCAAGTCGAGAAGCCATTCGCCGGGGTAGTCCACGATATCGAGATGGAGCTTTCCGCCATGCAAGTTGCGGGCAATCAGGCCCTGCGGTTCATATTCAATGGTGATGCGAAGCTGGCTGATCCGTCTGGTCCCCTCCGGCCAGACCCGGTCTTCAATCAGCTTTTGAACGTTCTCCTCATAGGGAAAGCGCGGCAGGTCATCGTCGGGCTGTGGTTCAAGATAGCAGCGGGTGATGCGGCCTCGCGCATGGGCGTCAAATGCCGGAAGGCGCGCGCCCTTGAGAAGGGCATTAACAATCGCCGTAATGAAAACCGTCTTGCCGGAACGCGAAAGCCCGGTCACGCCGAGCCGCACGGTCGGATTCAGCAACCCCGTGGCAAAATCCTGGACACCGCCTGCGGCGAGCCGCCCGCTATCCAGTATGTCTCTGTACGTCGCCAACCCACTATCCCTTTGTCAGCCAAAGATGGCGACGACAGGGGGCCAATGCAAGCGGGCCGTCAGCCCTTGTCCTTGCCTATCCTGTTCAGATCAAACGGAGTTCCCTGGTAAACTTCGTTGATCCAGTTTCCAAAGAGAAGATGGGCATGGCTCCGCCAGCGATTTTCCGGCGGCGCCTTGGGGTTGTCCCCGGGAAAATAGTGCGCCGGCACCGCGATGGGCTTCTTGGCCGCGACGTCGCGGAAATACTCCTCGGACAGTGAGGTGGTGTCATATTCAATGTGATTGAACATGTAGAGCGAATGGTGCTGCTGGTCATTGATGAGACACAGCCCCATCTCGTCCGACTCCATGAGCACTTCCAGTTGCTTGTTGTCTGGAATGTCGCGGCGCCGCACCTCGGTCCAGCGCGAAACCGGCATGGAGAAATCGTCTGAGAAACCGCGGAGAAACGGTGAAGACGGATTGAGGTTACGATGCCGATAAACCCCGAACGCCTTTGCCGGAAGCGCATGCTTCTGGACGCCATAGAAGTGATGAAGTGCTGCTTGCGCTGCCCAGCAAATGTTCATCGTTGAATAGACGTTGGTTTGTGTCCAGTCGAAGATGGCCTGCAACTCCTTCCAGTAGGTCACGTCCTCGAACTCGAGAAGCTCGATCGGTGCCCCGGTAATGATGAAGGCGTCGAACTTTTCCTCGCGCACCTCTTCCCACGGGTCGTAAAAGGCGAGCATGTGCTCCTGTGAGGTGTTCTTGGGCGTGTGACCGGTAATACGGACCAGGCGGAAATCAACCTGCAGCGGGGTCGCGCCGACAAGCCGGGCAAACTGCGTTTCTGTCCGGATCTTGTTTGGCATGAGGTTGAGCAGGCCAATTTTCAGGGCGCGAATGTCCTGCCGGGCGGCGGTCGCCTCGGGCATGACCATGACGCCTTCCTGTTCAAGAACAGTGCGTGCGGGCAAATCGTTCGGGATGCGAATGGGCATGATGAATAGTTTCAGGTGTTATCGATGGCATTGGCGACGAGGCTGATGAAATCCGCCTCGCTGGTGACGGCGGGAATGTCACGCATTCGAACGCTGTAGCCATAATTTTTGGCAATCGCTTCATAAAGCGGGATGCGATGATGCAGCAGCTGCTCGAAGCCCCAGGTGGCAAAGCCATCCGGGTCCACGTCATCATCCTGACGGATCTTGTTCAGTTCCTTGTACTCACGCCATTTCTCTTCAAGGAAGGCGGGCTGGTAGTACATGGGCTTGGGATACTTCCGGAAGCGCTCAACAAGCATGCGCGCGTGTTCCGGCGTGCCTTCGATATACAACAGGAGGGTTGACTGGCTCAACGCGGTCAGAACGGGGTCTTGAGGATCATGGGGGTTGACCACTTCACACAGGCTGCCGCCAGAATCACAGACGAAGTGTTCGTAGCCATAGATGTCCTGGGCGCGGCCGATGAACTCCGGCACGTCCAGCAAGGCACGGATTTCGGCATCGCGATGCTGGGCCTGGCGATGCTTGTATTCCGCAAACGAGATGCCACCCTTGGCGGGATTTCCCGGCTTGCCGAGGTAAGTTGAGAGTGGGGCCAGGTTTTCAAAGGTGATGTTGGAGCGGATATAGATCGAGTCCGAGCGCAGCAAGTCACGCAGGAAGGGAACTTTCATTGCCTCGCGCTTGTAGTTCTCGGCAATATACTCATCCATATAGCGGGTGCCGATGCGGTAATCGACAGAGTACTGGAACCAGCCCGCTTCAAGCAGAAGGCGGGCAAGCGTCGTCTTGCCAACTCCGGACATGCCGAAGACGGTGACTGCCTTTTTCGGCAGGTTGGAAAATTCCTGGCCTCTCGTGAAACGCATGTCTCCGTTTAGCGGGAGGCGCGATGGGCAGCAAGCCACGGCAATTTCTCAGGAAATGCATGGTCAACCATGCCTGAACAATATGGAACTGCCATGGGCTCGGGAAAAGCTTCCAGCGGGCCCATGCAGGCAATCCTAAGTTGCCGCGAAACGGGACGCGTGATCACAACCCACTGTGGATGACAAACATGATCCACATAGACATACTCCTCTAATTTTGCGTTAAGCCTCGTTGTGTTTGGGAGCAGCACTTGCAACAGCCCGTTCAATCATCTTCGACCTGGTATGAAGCAACGACTGACAGGGGGGCCGGCTGGCAGGAACTTGCCGGCATTCATTCCTGTGATTGCGTTGTCGTTGGCGGAGGTCTGGCGGGCCTCACGGCAACTCTTGAACTGGCGCGTTCAGGGTTGAGTGTTACCCTTCTTGAGGCTGGCCGCATTTGCTGGGCGGCATCGGGACGCAATGGCGGCTTTGTGTCCAATGGCTTTGCGCTTGGGGCACCGACTGTCGCCAAGATGGTCGGAATGGAAAATGCCCGCTCGCTCTATGGGTTGAGCAAGCTCGGAACCAATTTTGTCAGAGAAACGATTGCGTCGTTCGATCCTGGCCTCAAGATGGGAGATGGTCTCAGGGTCTGCGTGCGCTATCCGGACAAGGGCGGGCTCAAAGCCTATGGCGAGAGCCTCCAGCGTGACTTTGATGAAACCGTGGAGGCCCACGACACGGGAGAGACCCGGCGCCACCTCAGGAGTGAGCGCTATTTCGACAGCCTCTATTTTCCGAAGGCGTTTCACATTCACCCATTGCGCTACGGCCTGCTCCTGGCGCGGCTCGCCGAGCAGGCGGGGGCGCACATCCACGAAAACACGCGTGCCGAACGCATCGCCAAGGAGGACAATGACTGGGTGGTTGCCAGCGCGAAGGGCAAGGTGAAAGCAAAGCAGGTCGTTGTCTGCGTTGCGGCGCTGGACCGGAGACTTCACCCCTGGAGCGGCAGGTCCGTGCTTCCTGTGTCAACCTATGTTGCGGTCACTTCTCCAACGAAGCAGGACGTCATCAAGACTTTCTCCGCAATTGCCGACACGCGCAGGGCTGGAGATTACTATCGCCTGATACCAGATGGCAGGATTCTGTGGGGAGGGCGCATTACAACGCGACAGGACGAGCCAAGAAATCTCGACGCCGTGATGCTGGGTGACATGAGCAAGACTTTCCCCGCCTTGCGGGCTGCTTCGATCGACTATGCCTGGTCGGGCAAGATGGCCTATGCGCTCAACAAGATGCCGGTCATCGGCAAGGACCCGGATGGCATCTGGTTTGCAACGGGTTTTGGGGGGCACGGGCTCAATACCACGGCGATGGCGGGCCTCATCGTGGCGCGTGCCATTGCCAAGGGCGATGATAGCTATAAACAGTTTGGCCTGTTCGCGCCGCGGTGGGCTGGCGGGCCATTCGGGCAGATCGGCGTGCAGGCCAGCTACTGGTGGATGCAAGCCAGCGACTGGCGCGAGGAACGACTCAGCGGCTAGGCCGCGAGCCGGGCCGTGGCCAGATCGGGGCAACTCTTGAAAAGATTAGAAATTTCAGCGGGTTAAAGCGCTTGCTGCTGTCATGATGCGCAGCTATAAGCGCGCCAAAATTGGAGTGACGCGCGAATGGCTGTTGTACTGGCTGACGAATACAAACCCAGAGAAGACGAGCCGTTCATGAATGAGCGGCAAGTGGAATATTTCCGCCAGAAACTCCTGAACTGGAAAGAGGAGATTCTGAAGGAAAGCCGCGAAACCATCGGCCACCTGCAGGACGAGAACCATGTGCTTCCCGATATTGCAGATCGCGCTTCATCGGAGACGGATCGCTCACTTGAACTTCGTACCCGTGATCGCCAGCGCAAACTGATTGCCAAGATCGATGCAGCCCTGAAGCGCATTGCTGACGGCTCCTACGGCTACTGCGAAGAGACCGGCGATCCGATCAGTCTCAAGCGTCTTGATGCCCGGCCGATTGCCACGCTCTCGGTTGAAGCGCAGGAACGGCACGAGAAGCGCGAGCGCGTCTACCGCGACGACTGAGTTCCGGGCGTCTCAGCTTTCATGGTCGCGATGGCCTGGTCCAGCAACTGCTGGCTGTTGGCGCAGATCACGTTTCCGCCCTTGCTGAAGTCACCGCCGTCCCAGCTGCCAACCGCACCGCCAGCACCCCTGACGATAGGGATCAGTGCGGCGATGTCATAGATCTGAAGTGCGGAATCCATGGCGAGGTCGAGGTGGCCTGCAGCCAGCAGGGCATAAGAATAGGCATCCATTCCGAACCGCACCTGCGTCGTCCGGGAAGTCAGGCGCCGAAACGCTTCGCCGTCTTTCGCCTTGAACAGATGCGGAGCTGTCGTGCCGACCATTGCTTCTGACAGTTTTCGCCGTCCGGAAGTTCGCAGCGATTGCCGGCTACCACGGTGGTCAAGCCAGGCTCCATGCGGATTGCCGTAGAAAGTATCGCCGACAAATGGCTGGCACATGACGCCAAGTTTGGGTTCACCCTCTTCGTAAAGTGCAATCAGTGTTGCCCAGCTCGGCATTCCAATTACAAAAGAGCGCGTGCCATCGACCGGGTCGAGTATCCAGGTCAGGCCGGAGGAACCCTTTTTTTCCCCATATTCCTCACCAATGATTCCGTGAGTTGGATATCGCTCCTCGATGAGTTGGCGGATGGCTCTTTCGCCCGCCTTGTCACCCTCGGTCACGGGGTCCCAGGTTTCGTGGTCCTTGATATCGACGGGGGTGTTCTTGCGAAAATGCGGCAGGATCTGAGTGGCGGCAGCGCTTGCAAGTGCCAAAGCGAAATCGGTGAATTCTGTCCAATGGTCAGCCATAGCGGCGCATTAATCGGCCGCCAGCAGCTTGGGAAGTGCCCCACATCAAACACTTGTGCTGCATTGCAACATGAGACGGAAGGCATGTTTTCGTTGCATGGCTACGCAGGTACCATGGAAGACGCCTAATAAGTGTTTATTTACAAGGCGATATTCCGTGACGTTGTAGAACGGCCGATGGCGGGGACCAGATCGGGAGTTTTGATACTTTAAGTCTACTTGAAAAGCTTATGTTGCAGTGCCAAATTGCGCCTGTGAGTTGAGGCTTCCTCGCTCACAGCCCGTTTGGGCGTTTCCTCCCTAGACTTGGGGCCGAACACTTCGGTGTATCGGCCCTTTTTTTATTCCGCGGCGGCGGGCATCGACCATTTTCCCTCTGCGGTCAGCGCGTTTGCCAATTTTTTTGCCAGATCATCAAGGATGCATCTGATTTGCGCAAAGTCCGCGTTGGGCGCCTGCTGGCGCTCGTCGAGGTAGAGCGATCTATTGATCTCGATCTGAACCGCATGGCGGGCCTCACGTGGACGGCCGTGGCTCTCGGTGATGAAGCCGCCGGCATAGGGCTTGTTTCGCCCAACCGTCAGGCCGTTTGATGTGAAGTGGTCTTCGATGACCTCGACATAGTCAGGTGAGCATGCACTTCCGAAACGATCACCTACAACCACATCGACGGCGGCTCCGCGGATGGTCTTGTGATGCTGGACAGCGGAGGAAGGCATGGAATGGCAATCCACCAGCAGCACCAGGCCCGCAACCCTGCGGGCTTCATCGAGCAGGTTGCTCAACGTCCTGTGATAGGGACGGTAGACCAAATCGAGACGATGCAATGCCTCCTTGAGGCTGATTGGCCCAGCGTAGATGTTGATGCCATCTCCGACAGTCCTGGGAATTGTGCCAAGGCCGCTTGCAACCCGGGCCGACACGGCGTTCATGTGACCCGGCAGCTTTTCGTGAAACATCCGGGCATCGAGTTCGTAGGGCTCGCGATTGAGGTCGATATAGCTTCGCGAGACGAGGCAGCGCAGAAGGGGCGCTCCCGCATCCAGACAGCCCAGAAACAGTTCGTCCACGAAAGCATCTTCCGATGCTCTCAGTTGACTGGACGTCAGTTGGCTTGCGGCAAGAAGTGACTGCGGAAGTTTGCTGCCACTGTGAGGGGAACTGAAAACCATTGGCGCCGTCCACTGCGACGGGGCCAGAATCTCAAACTCTCCGTGACCGGTTTCGACCATGTGCCAGAGCCTGCGCCTTGCCTTGCAACCATGTTTATGGAACGATGTTGTATCATCTGTCCATAGGTTGCAAAGGCCTGCCGTTCAGAAGCTGTTTACCGTCGCCGCCCTAGTTTAGGCCCGGAATACGCAGTTGATTTCACGCCGCTGCCATAGGCATAGTATGAGGACAGGATACACGTGACACAACCCATGGCCCGAATACTTCTTGCCGAAGACGACAATGACCTGCGCCGGTTTTTGGTGAAGGCACTTGAGAAGGCCGGCCATCAAGTTACCGCCTTCGGCGAAGGGGCGAGCGCCTATGAAGAGATCAAGCAGGCGGCCTTCGATCTCCTGCTGACTGATATCGTCATGCCTGAAATGGATGGCATCGAACTCGCCCGGCGAGCCGCGGAACTCGACCCGGCGCTCAAGATCATGTTCATCACGGGTTTCGCGGCGGTGGCACTCAACCCGGACTCAAAGGCACCGAAGGAAGCCAAGATCCTCTCGAAACCCTTCCATCTGCGTGACCTTGTGGACGAGGTAAACCGCCTGATGGCTGCCTGACCCCGAGGGGTTTTCAGCACTTGCCTTGGGCGTTTCCGGCCGATATAGGCTGGCCTGCGAATGTCAGGCGTGGGTGGTTAGCTCAGCGGTAGAGCACTACCTTGACATGGTAGGGGTCACAGGTTCGATCCCTGTACCACCCACCATTCTCCTCGACGAGGCCTCAAACACGCAATAATCGCTCACTGCGTCTGGTACAAAATATCGGGCAGGCCAATGGGATTGAACCTTGTACTCCGAATAGCAGAGCCATTTGACTTCGCTTCAGAAATGCGTGCTACTCAACTCGCCGCAAGAGTCGTCCGAACGATGTTGAATGTAGATCGCCAGATCGTCGTAATTCGATCCGAACTTAAGTATCACGGCAAATGTTATGAGTACGGCGTTGCCAGAAACTACTTAGAAGGCGAGGAGAAGATTGTGGAGTTGATTTTGCGGGGAGATAAGCCTTCCCTCACATTCAACTTCTTGAGGAAGGATGATCAATTGGTCAATTGGTTATTGCATGATGGCTCACACGAAACGCCAGGCGCATTTGGTGTAATTGATCCTTCCTCGTTACCAAACGCCGAGAAATGGGTATCCTTTATTGGTGACTTGCAATTGGGCCCCCCAACCTTGGCCTGACCGATATTTTGTACCAGACGCAGTGAGAGATGATTGCGTGTTTGAGG
>CAZUKI010000015.1:13576-22372 GCA_964620785.1 uncultured Aestuariivirga sp. | reverse complement strand
ATGTTTCGGAAATTCAGCTCCGTGATGCTCCCGAATTCAGCGACGACTCTTGGAGCAATCGAGAGTGGGAGCGCATCATTCATGATCACTATGGAGTGCCGCCTTACTGGGGCACGTGAACAGTCGCTCACGTCAATGATCGAGCCGAGAGAAAGGCGGCCGCCCCAAGGGGCGGCCGCACAATCGTGACTCTACAGTTTTCCCATCAGCACAAGGACGAGGACAACGAGCAAGACAAGTCCAAGCCCTCCTGACGGGAAATACCCCCAGTCACGGCTGTGTCCCCAGGTTGGCAGTGCGCCAATGAGGATCAAGACAAGGATGATGAGCAGGATTGTTCCCAAGGTCATGGAGGTCTCCAGCTTGTGGTCGACGTGAGGTCAACGCCGGACCGCAGGAATTGTTCCGGCGCGCCAGCTAAGTGCGTTGATTCATTCACAAAGTAGTTTCGGAAGATTATTTGAAAGGCATGGAACCAACACGGCTTCGCCGGCGTTGAAGTGTCCACACCGGGCAAAGCAACAGAGGGACGAACGTGAGCCTTGCTGCCAGCATAGCATGTCACCGCCCATATCGACGGCCCGCAGCCCGCCTTTTGACGATGTGCCGACATGATGTCGATGGCCATGCTACCGCCGCACCGGCGCTCCCCGTCCAGTTGTACAATTCGCTTCAGGCTCGCCACAACCCACAGCAACGGCTGCGCTGGATGGCCAGGAGCGCACGGCGGCCAACCAATAGCTGTTTGCGTCCGCAATTATGCCCATCCGTGCTTCAAGGAGGTCGTAATGAACAGCCAGCCGGCACAGGTTGGCTCGCAACCCTGCCGCCCATGCCGCGGTTGACACTGCCGCTTGTCGAACTGGTCCAGCCCGGGACAACATCTGCAACAACATCTGCAACAACATCTGCAACAACATCTGCAATGACTTGCGACTTGTTCTCGTTCGGTAGGAAGGCGCGTGCTGACGCATGACAGGTGACGGCATAGCGCACGGCCATTCCCTCACGCCCGAGAGGCGCATCGCAATTCGGGGAAAGTCGCCGGGCGACTGCGCAATTCCTGCATGGGCGTTTGCAAAAGCTGCGGAAACTTTTCGTCGCTTCCCGGATTCAAGACTTGCTGGACCAAGTCACTTCCGGGTCAGGGAGAAGTGGACTTCTGCCGCCCAGTGGCATGTGCCTCCATTCATGTTGAGGACGGATCATGTTGCAGGGTGTATCATTCTGGATGATCAGGGGTGCTGGGTAGGTGGAGAATGGCGCGCGGGAAGACAGGAAAGCGCAAGATGAAGGCGGGGACCAAGGCCAAGACCGGGACCAAGCGCAAAGGCAGGTCGCGGCCTGCCCAACCACAGTTGTCGAATGTTGATCCGGCGGTCCATGAACTCATTGGCCGCCGCTTGCGTGTATATTTCGAAGAAGTTTCAAAGGAACCCGTGCCCGAGAGGTTCGTCGAGCTTTTGAGCAAACTCGAGGCACAGCCCCACACAAAGAAATCAAGTTGAAATCATCGCAACCGAGGGTCCATGTCTGAACCTGATGATTTCCGGAAGCTTCTGGTTGCGGCAATCCCGAGCTTGAGGGCCTTCAGCCTGTCCCTCACGGCGCGCAGCTCGATGGCCGATGATCTTGTGCAGGAAGCGCTGATGAAGGCCTGGAAACACCAGGACAGCTTCCAGCCGGGCACCAATCTTCGTGCCTGGCTGTTCACGATCTTGCGCAATGAATTCTACAGCCAGTTGCGCAAGACGAAGCGCGAGGTCGAGGATGTTGACGAGCTGTACTCCGGTCGCATGAGCGTCGTGGCTGCCCAGGATGGCCATCTCGAAATGACGGAGCTGCGCAATGCCCTGACAAAATTGCCCGAAGACCAGCGCGAAGCCATCATTCTGGTGGGTGCCTCAGGCTTCTCCTATGAGGAAGCGGCAGTGATCTGCAATGTCGCGGTTGGCACCATCAAGAGCCGCGTCAATCGCGCCCGTTCCAAACTGGCGCATTTGTTGCAGGTCGGCGACCATTCCTCGCGCAAATCCAAGGGAAGCGGCGACACGGCCTCCCGGCACCCCAAACCCAACGGCCCGGCTTGAAGCCTCAATATCGGCGCATCCGGTCTTTTGCCTGATCTCTGCCTGCGGGAACCAAATCAACCTCTCATTCATTGTGTTGCAAGGCACGATTACGGCTCATGAGAGGATGACGCACATGGCAAAATCGAAACGCAAGCAGAAGGCATCTGCGAATGGAAAGGGCCACGGTACGGCCAATCATCTCCTCGGTAATGCGAAGGTGATGGCAGGGGCGATCGTCAACACCGGAAAGGACATCGGCGCCGAAAAGATACTTGGACTCGCCGAAGGTGTCCGTGCGCTGTCACGGTCAGCGGCCCCGCAAGTCCGGGAATATGCCGCTTTAGGCGCCGATGGCCTGGAAGGCCTCGCAGGATACGTCACGGAGACAGACTTTGAGCAGATGATGGATGATGCTGCCGTCTTTGCGCGCCGCCATCCCTGGGCAGTCGTTGGCGTTGGCCTCGCTGGCGGATTGATTGCCTCGCAGGTGCTGCGCGTCAGCCTCGCTGGCCGCAACGGCACAGCCCATGTCGCACCACGCAAGGCGAGGGCCAGGAAAAAGGCGTCGGTGCAGGCGCGGGCAGCGCGGCGGGCCGGCAACAACGGCAGGGCTCATGTTGGTGGCTAAGCGCCGAAGTTCCAATGCGGATGACACGAGCGGCAATAGTCCTCTGCTGGCTGTGATCAGCAAGCTGGTGCAGGATGGTGCCGCCTGGCTTCTGGCGGAAGTGGCGGTTGGCAGGGCGGAAGCACAGCAGGTCTTGCGTCAGTATCTTTGGGCGGCGGCTTGGGCCGTTACCGGATTCATATTGCTGCTGACCGCCCTCATCATTGTCGCACAGGGGGCTGCAGATGCACTTGGCCGCTATATGGACAACCCTCTTGTGGCTGCCTTGCTTGTTGGTCTTGTGCTCGCCTTGGTGGCGGCTGTGCTGTTTTTGGCTGCCGCCAGGAAACTTCGCCCGCGCAGGCCGGTCAGGAGCCGCGTCTTGAAGCTGTTCACCGGAGAGTCCGTCACGGCTGGAGGCTTCGATGGATGAGGTAGAACGCCTCCAGCGTCGCGCTGACCAGAAGCGTAACGAATTTCTGGGAGCCCTGTCCGAAGCCAATGCCCGGCTTTCGGGCGGTGCGATCGTCAAAGAAATCCTGCATCAAACTGGCCTCGACCAGTGGACCGCCGGGAAGGTCGTGAAGTCGGTTGGGCCGCGTCCGGTGTTGACTGTCGCCGCTGCCGCCGCCTCTGCTCTGCTTGCCTGGAAAGTATGGGGTTATGCGCGACCCAAGTCCCGCAGCGGCAAGGCGTACAAGAAGATTGCCGTGCGGACAGAAAATGAGAATCTGTGAAGGGAGTTCATCATGGCCAAAGCAACAGTGAAGGCAAAGAAGGCGGCGAGAGCAACATTGAAGAAAGCCCGCATCGCCAGAGCGGGGACCTTGCGGACCGACGCCTGGAGGGCGTTTCGCAAGGCCCGTGATGCCAGCGGCAGTCTGAGTGGCCTGGCGGTTGAAGCAGTTCTGGAGAAGGGTCGGCGAATGATGGCGAGTTCATACGGATGGCCAACCGTTTCCACGCAGCTGTGGCGCGTGAAGTCTCTGCCTGTGCCGGACCGCAAAGCGATCCAGTCGCTGGTGGAAGAACGGCCATTGATGCTGGGGGCAATCGGCATGGGCCTGGGCATGATGCTGGGTGCAATGTTGCCGGATTTCCGGACACCGGCTCCTGCTCGGAAGCGCGCTCGCAAAGCCGTCGGCCGCCCAACCAGTCGTCACTGATCACCGCGCAAGGCCTTGCTTCATCAATATTGGGTCCGTCGCTCTTGAGCGACGGACCCATGAATCACTGTTCTGAAGGAGAACTTCTCAGTCAGCGATTCTTTGCCATGTCGCCAGGACACAGAAAACTCAGCGTCAACCAGTTGCGCCGTCAACGGATTGCGTTGCGAAAGATTCCTCTGAAGCCCGAACCGGGCAGCACTGAAAGCTTCCGAGTGAACTTTGCAGCGACGACACTGGAACCATCGAGCCGCCGGCGTGTTCATTGATGATAACGATGGAGAACTTCAATGCGCGGAGCGCTTCTTTGGCTGGTCGGAATTCCCATTCCAATCATCATTCTTCTATATCTGTTCCATGTCATCTGAGCGCCGGCTCAAAGGGCTCACCGCCTGGCAGCGCTCTTGGCCGTGGATGCCACATCGTTCTCGGAGTTCTGGGCGCGCGGTCGGGCACTGTCCTTGAAGAACAGGGCCTGACTGATGAGCGCCTTGACCGTTTCCGTGAGGAAAGGCTTGGCGATGAGGAACGTGGGTTCTGGCCGCTGCCCGGTCAGCAGCTTTTCCGGATAGGCCGTAATGAAGATCACCGGCACCGGCCTCTTGCCGAGGATCCGGTTGACCGCGTCAAGTCCGGAACTGCCATCTGCAAGTTGAATGTCCGCGAGGACGAGACCAGGTTTTGTCTTGGCAGCCATCGCCACGGCTTCCGTTTCGGTCTGGGCAACGCCGACGACATGGTGCCCGATGCTGGTCACGATGGCCTCGAGGTCGATTGCAATCATCGCGTCGTCTTCGATGATCATGATCTTGGTCTTGACGTCATCGAGGATGGACCGCGACGCCTGGGCCAGCAGCCCTTCGACTTCCGCATGGCTTCGCTCAAGAATTCTCGCGATGTCCTCGGTCCGGAAGTCCTCGACCCATTTCAGAAGGAAGGCCTCGCGGGCTGCCGGAGGAATGGTGGAGAGGCGCTTCTGCGTCGTATTCTCCCAGGCCGCTTGTGGCTTGACGGGCTTCTTCTTGCGCTTGGAATTCCAGCTTCGGGACAGCCCGCGATAGAGTGCCGTGCGTGCGTTTTCCGCTCCAGTCACCGATGCGGGATCTTCAGCGAGCGATTCGAGGAACTGCAATACCTGGGCATCACCGCTTTCCTGGTCTCCACTCAATGCCCGGGCATATCGTCTCAAGTATGGCAAGTGACCAGCAATCAGAGCCGCAAGGTCCATTTTGAACTCCAAACATAGCCAATGGCGTTAACGTATAAATGCCGAAAAGGTTCCGCTGCCGAAAACCAGGCTTGCTGACGGCCTGGGGCCGGCAAGTAGTTGGCAGTCCGGGCAGGCTGGGCAGCCAGGATCGCAGGCATCTGGTAGTGCCGTTTCAAAACCCTGCAGAAGCCTGTCCCCCGGCGCCGCACTTCAGTTCACCTGAAAGCTATTGTCGATTTCCACGACATTGCAGGCAGGGCAGGTGAGTGTCCAGGAAAGCCCCTGGCGATCAAATTTGACCTGCACCTCGCCGCCGAGTGACATTTCAATCATCTTCTTGGTGACGGCCGAACCGAAACCCTTGCGCTTCGGCTTGCTGACGGGGGGACCGCCGTCTTCCTCCCAAGCGAGCCAGAACGTGCCCGCCGATGCGCGGGGGTGCTTGGTGATCTTCCAGGTAATCCGGATCGTGCCGTCCTCTGTCGATAGTGCTCCGTATTTCCCGGCATTGGTTGAAAGTTCATGGATCGCCATGCCGATGGGTTGGGCGCCCGTGGCATTGATCCGCACTTGTGGCCCGGATGCAAAGATGCGCTTGCCCACCAGATCCTTGAAATGCGCGAGCTGGAGGTGAATGATCTGCTCAAGGTCAACACCTTGCCATGCATTGTTGATCAGAAGATCGTAGTTTGCGGCGAGAGAATGAATGCGTGCCTGGAACCTCTGCAGGAAGTCTTCCGGCTGATGTGACACAGTATGGCGTGCTATCGCCATCACCACAGCGAGCAGGTTCTTCTTGCGGTGATTGGACTCGCGCATGAGCATACGCAGCCGCTCCTCGTGTGTCTTGCGGTAGGTAATGTCGAGGCTGATACCGGCGAGGCTGCCGAATTCGCCACCATGTTCATATTCGGCACGTCCTATGCTCAGCAGCCAGCGCTGTCCGAGGTCCCGATGCTCGACGCGATATTCGGTTTCCCAGCGCTCGGTTCCGGGTGCTGCGCGCAAGGTTTCGAGCTGGGTTAGAAAATGCTCCCTGTCCAAGGGGGAAATGGCTTGCGTCCAGGTTTCGAACGTGATGGGATCGTCGGGCCTCATGCCATGGCTCTCGTGAAAACGCGCATCCCAAGCCATATGTCCGGTGCGCCCATCCAGCGACCATGTTCCTGAACCTGCCGCTTCCAGGGCCATGTCCAGTTTGTCTTCGCTTTGCTGCAAACGCGCCGTTCGCTGCGCAACGCTGCCTTCAAGCCGGCGGTTTGCCTCTTTCAGGTTGGAAAGCGTTTCGTTGTATTGCTGCGCCAACGCCGCGACCAGCAGCGATATCAGGGCAGAAATGCCAAGAAACGATTGCAGCAGGACGATGCGCAGTTTCAGGATTTCAGAATCGCCCGCAAATAGTCCCAGTCGCTGCGAAGTGAAGAAACTGCTGGTGATGGTCAGCAGCAAGATTGCCACCACGACTCCGCCGAACTGCGTCCTCACGGCCAGCCACACGAGCAGGGGCAGTATCGCATAGGCGATGTGCTGTGAACTGTGCAGGGCAATGACGAGGATGATCTGCATCGCAACAATCAGCAACGCAGGCTCAAGCAATTGGGGCCAGGCGACCTGGCGTCTTGCCTTCCACATGGCTGAGGCGAGGATCATCAGCGGCGTGACAGCCAGGATGCCGGTACTGTCACCGAGCCAGGCCAGCGCCCACGTTTCCAGGAATCTCTCTTCGGGCGCTGCCAGTGCATTTGCGCCGGCCGTAATTGTCGCGCCAACAGCAGGCGCAATTCCCGCGGCGATGACGGCGAAGAGCAGTGTGTCCCACAGCGTCCCGAAGCGGGAAGATGAACCGGTAAAGCGGCGCAGCAGCCACGCTGCCGTCAGGACTTCAAGGATGTTGGCTATGGCATAGAGGATCGTAATGCCGAGCGGATTGTGAATCCAAAGTGCATTGGCAGTGAATTCTCCGACCGTCGCGATAGCAAGCCACCAGGGCCAGCTTGGCACTTTGCTGAGAAGGAGGGCACCGACCACCAGGCCAGCCGGAGGCCAGACAGCAATGTCAACGCCGGGGACAATTGCCAGGCCCTGTCCGACCTGCGCGACAAGCATGTAGGCGCAAAAAAACAGCAACAGGTGCAGTATGCCGGGGTTGGCCTTTGCCACCTCGAGCAGTGGCCCGTTCGTGGCACCCGCGATCTGTCTCGATTTGTTGACCAGCGTGTTGAATGTACCGGAAACCAAGGTCACTCCCCACCAATCGGGGCCCAGCAAACGGGCAATTAGCTGGCAATCTTAGTACACGGCTCCCTCGCGGCAACGGCAAATGAACGGTTGGAAAATAAAGTCCAGCATGTGGAACAATTTGCTGCCGGGGGCGTTTTACCGCTTAGCGGCGGCGCCTGCACGTCGTTGCCAGCACGTCGTTGCCAGCACGCCGGTGCCCGCCGCCTTGTAGCTCACTTTCTGGCAAGACGGCCCACTACCGGCAGGCTGCGCCGCAAGGCTGTGGCAGGACACGCCCGCGTTCAGGCGCCGCTATCCCCGTTCTCGCAGCTTTTCCACATAGACGTTGATGACCAGTGCTGCGAGCAGGATGAGGCCGCGGATCAGGATCTTCTGGAAGCTGTCCATCTGGATATGGTCGAGGCCGTTGTTGACGACGCCCAGCACCAGAAGCCCGATGATCGTGTTGCCGATGCCGCCGCGCCCGCCGAACAGGCTGGTGCCGCCCACCACGACCGCGGCAATGGCATCAAGCAGGAAGGTATCGAACTGGTTCTGCTGGGCCGACCCGAAATAGGCAACACCCAGCATGCCGGCAACGCCGGAACACAGGGCGCAGATCACCATGACAGCGCCGATGATCAACTTGACATTGACGCCGGAATACTCGGCGGCCTCGCGATTGCCGCCCACCATGTAAACATAGCGCCCGAAGCGGGTGTATTTCAGGACAAGGTGACCGACGAGAAAGAACAGAAGGCAGACGATGATCGTCCAGCCAATGGGAATGAACATGGCTTTCCCAGCCGCATCGACGCCCAGGGGAATGTTGAACGCCACCTTTGAGCCAAGCGTGGTCACCAGTTCGGGATACTGATAGGCAATCTGGCCGCGGATCAGCAACGCCGAAACGCCGTTGGCAATTTGCATCACCGCTAGCGTCATGATGAAAGACGGAATGCCCACGAAGGTCATGCCGAATGCAGTCACGAGGCCGAAGGCAAGGGCCGCCATCAGTGTCAGGATGACGGCGATCCAGCCCTGCAGGGGAACATTGGCGATGTTCACATAGTCGGGCTGGATGGTGAAATAGGCGACGGTGATGCCGATGGCATTGGCGACGGCCGCGACCGACAGGTCGATTTCCGCCGTCAGGATGACGAAGGTCAGGCCCACGGCGATGATGCCGGTGATCGACAACTGCCGGATGATGTTCACGGCATTGTCGAGGGAGGCGAATGTTGTGGTCGTGACCGAGAAGAAGATGACCAGCGCCACCAGGGTCAGCAGCGGTGCGATGGTCCGCAACTGGTCGAAGAATGCCCGCTTGAGATCAAAGCCGCCCCGATCCGCATCTGCCGTAGTCATGCCGTGGTCTTCCCTTCGCGCTGCTGGCCTTCATGCCGCGTTGAACAAATCGCTCTTCGTAATGGTTCCGCTCGAAAACTCGCCGACGATGGCGCCGCGCTTCATGACGGCAACACGGTCGGCAAGCGTCAGGATGGTTTCCGGCTCCGTTGA
>CAZUKI010000015.1:7609-13476 GCA_964620785.1 uncultured Aestuariivirga sp. | reverse complement strand
AGCAGGCGGTGGATGCGGTCCAGCGTGGCAATGGAAATGTTCTTGAAGACTGGTTCATTGCGGAACAGCATCATGCGCCGGTTTTCAGGAACGAAGGCAAGGCCCGCGCGCCGCGCCGCTGCCGTGGAACGAAAGCGCACCGGCTTTCCCTCCAGCGTGAGGTGGCCGCGATGATAGGCGTGCCGCCCAAAGAGCGCCCGCGCCAGTTCAACCTGGCCGCAGCCCATGAAGCCGTAGATGCCGGTGATCTCACCCTGCCGAAGTTCAAGGTCAACGCCCCGCAGGAAGTGCCCGTCAGTCAGGCCCTCGGCCTTGAGAACCACCGGGTTGCTGGCGTTGCCGGAAAGAGTCGCTGCTTCACCCATATGCATGCCGGCCGAGCCACGGCCGATCATGTGTCCGATGATCTTGTCCTTGTCGAGGTCGGCGCGCCGCTCGGTCGCCACGCGCTTGCTGTTGCGGAAAATCGTGATGCGATCGGAGATGTCGAGGACATCTTCGAGAAAATGGGAAATGAAAATGACGCCTTTGCCCTCAATCTTGAGGCGGCGCAGAGCGCCAAAGAGCCGCTCCACTTCCGGCGGCGACAGTGCCGAGGTCGGTTCATCGAGAATGATCGTCTTGGCACCAGAAAAGAGCACCCGCGACAGTTCTACAAGTTGCTGCACACCAACTGGCAGGCTTCCCATGCGCATGTTAGGATCAAGATCGAGCCCGAGGCTTGCGACAAGTTTGCGCGCCTCGCGATTCATGCGTGCCCAGTCGATGATTCCGCCAGCCTTGACTGGCTGTGCACCGAGAAAGACATTTTCTGCGACCGTGAGTTCGGCGACGACTGATAGTTCCTGGTGAACCATGCCGATGCCATGGGCCAGGGACTCGCGTGCCGAGCGGAAATGCACCGGCTTGCCTTCAACCAGCATCTCGCCGGTAAAGTCGGTGTGCACGCCCGCGATGATTTTCATCATGGTCGATTTGCCGGCGCCATTTTCGCCGACAAGGCCGTGGATTTCACCCGGAAGCAGGGTGAAATCGACGTCGCTCAGCGCCCGGATGCCGCCAAAGGACTTGGCAACATTGCGCATTTCTATCAGCGGGGTAACCGCGGAAGACGGTGGAAGAGAGGAGGGCGCTTTTGCGTCCTCCCCCGCTTGTGCCTGTGCCTGCTTCACCGAGGCGCTTAGATCAGGAAGTTCTTCTGCAGCCAGAGATGGCCGGCAGCGGTTTCCTTGGTGATGACCGGACCGTCGGCAAGGATGAAGTTCGGGATGTCCTTGCCCGCCTTTTCACCACCGACCACAGCGGCAACACCCGCTGCAACCGACCAGCCATGGATGCGGCAGGATGGATTGCGAACGGTCGCCACCATCGTGCCGTCAAGAACGGCATTCACGGCAGGTGGCATGGCGTCGACGCCGGCGATCAGGATGTCGGTGCGGTTCTTGGCCTTCATGACGTTGTGCGCGGCGAGCGCCATGTCGTCATTGTGGAAGAAGGCGCCCTTGATGTCCGGGTATTGCGTCAGCAGTGAATCCCAGATGCGCGCGACCTTGGTGACATCCCAGTCAGCGGGCTGTTCGTCCAGCAGCTTGATCTTGCTGTTGCCGTCAATCACCTGATGGAAGCCCTTGGCGCGGCCCTGCGCACCGGAATGGCCGAGCGCGCCCTGTGTCATGACGACATTGCCTTCACCGCCGATGGCATTGATCAGCGCCGACGTGACGACCGACCCCATCATGGTGTTATCGGGTGCGATGAAGGTGTGGAGTGCCAACTGGCCTTCCGGGGCCATCATGGTGTCCATGGCAATGACTGGCGTGCCAGCATCGATCACGCGCTGGATAGGCTCGTTCAGCGTGCCGATGCCGAAGGTCTGAAGGGCAACGAAGTCCCACTTCTGCGTGGCAAGGTTTTCGACCGTGGCGCGCTGCTTGGTGGCCGAGAGCTCACCATCGAACCAGGTGATCTCGACATTCATCAGCTTGCCCCAGGCTTCCGCAGCCTGTTTGCCCTGGGCGCACCAGGTGGCCTGAAGGCCGGCGTTGCCCATGGCAGCCTTCAGTGGCTTGCCCGATGGCTTCAGCTCTTGCGCAATGGCGGGATCAAATCCGGCCTCTGCGAGCATGATCGCGCCCAGAGCCGCCGCGCCGCCCATTTTCTTGAACACGTCACGGCGCGATGAATCCGCAAACAGCTTGCGGTCATCGAGGATCGATTCGTCTTTCTTGCGTGTCATTCATTTCTCCCATGCAGTTTGATTGTTTTTGTCAGGTCTTGAATTCGATGTCGCAAGATGCGGCAGGCGGGCCTGTTCCGCATCAGGGCTTCTTATTTCGGAAGCAGAAATATTTGTCAGACAATTTGCAGGGGCTGTCAAGGACGCTCTGGTCAGTTGGCGAACTCGGGAAAGAGTTCAGCCAGACCTTTTTGTGTTGCGGTGCAAACACCGCGCTCGGTTATCAGTCCTGTAATGTAGCGCGCTGGCGTCACGTCGAAACCAAAGTTGAGTGCGCTGCTTCCTGTTGGCGTCAGTTGCACCGTTTCCAGCTTGCCGCTGTCGCTCAATCCGGAAATGTGGGTGACTTCGCGCGGCGACCGCGTTTCAATCGGAATTTCGCGGATGCCGTTAGCCATCGACCAATCAATGGTGGAGGAGGGCAGGGCCACATAGAACGGCACCTTGTTGTCATGGGCCGCGAGTGCCTTGAGATAGGTGCCAATCTTGTTGGCGACATCGCCGTGGGCTGTGGTCCGGTCGGTGCCGACGATGCACATGTCGATCATGCCATGCTGCATCATGTGGCCGCCCGCGTTGTCCACGACAACGGTGTGCGGAACGCCTTCGCGGTTGAGCTCAAAGGCGGTGAGGCTTGCGCCCTGGTTGCGCGGCCGTGTCTCGTCGGCATAGACATGCACGGGAATGCCGGCGCGGACAGCCTTGTAGATGGGGGCGGTGGCCGTTCCCCAGTCGACGGTGGCAAGCCATCCGGCATTGCAGTGGGTCAGGATGTTGACCGGCCGGGATTTGCCGTTGCGACGCCACAACTCGTCGATAAGCGCAACGCCATGTTCGCCGATGCGCGAACAGATCTCCACATCCTCATCGGCAATGCGCGCCGCCTCGTCATAGGCGGCGGCCCGGCGTTGCGTCGGAGGCAGCGCCGCAAGCACACTGCGCATGCGGTCCAGTGCCCATTTGAGGTTGACGGCTGTGGGGCGTGTCTTGACCAGCGTATCATGAGCGCGCGCAAGGTTTTCATCCGTCGCATCAGACGCCATCGCCAGCGCCATGCCATAGGCGCCCGTGGCGCCGATCAGCGGGGCCCCGCGCACCCACATGTCCGAGATTGCTGTTGCCGCTTCTTCCATGCTGCCCAGCGAAATGATGTCGAGAACATGCGGCAGCTTGGTCTGGTCGATGATCTCGACGCTCCTGTCATCATGGCCCAGCCAGATGGTCCTGAAATCCTTTCCGTCGATCCTCATGTCCGCGCCGCCTTTCCGTGGGCTTCCGCCGCTCCCGTTACGTCGGCAATCGAATGAAAACTCCGGGCCTTGAGAACAAGCTCGCGCGCAAAGGTGAGGGCAAGTGTCTCGCAGCGGGCCCGCGTCTCGAGGTCCGCGATGCTTTCCATGTCTTCGACATGGGCAAGGCCGAGAATGCGCCGGATCATCTTGCAGCCGGCGAAGGCCAGCGACTCGTGGAAGAGGTTTTGCACGAACGTCTTCCGGTATTCGGCGAGCCTTGCCTGAGATGCTGCGTCTTCGAAGAGGCCCTGGGCAAAGACGTCGCCTTTGCCGTGCGCCGCCCACAGTTCCAGGAAGCGCCGCTCGAAATGTTCCCAGACGTCACGCACCTGTGTCAGCAACCAGGCAAGATAGGGGTCAGCCGCAGGCACTTTCTGCTGTCCGCGATGGGAGAAATAGGACAGCAGGAAATTGGCAATGACGGCGCCAACATCAAATCCCATAGGGCCGACGAAGGCGAATTCCGGGTCAATCACGCGCGTGTCGTCCTGCGTCACCATCACTGACCCCGTGTGAAGGTCGCCATGGATGACTGCTTCGGCCTGCGTGAGGAATTGCCATTTCTTTTCCTGGACGGCGATTTTCAGGGCCGCATCGTTTTCGAATTGCACCTTGATCGCGTCAAGGAATGGCCGCGTCCATCGGTTGAGTTCTGCTGTCCGGTATGGATCGGTGAACACCAGGTCTTCGGTGATCTTGCAGAGCGCCGTGTTGGGCGCAAAAAGGGCAATGCGCGCCTTGTGGGCTTCCGCTGTCGAAGCCAGCATCGATGTGTGGAACAGGGTGCGGGCCATGAATTCGGCAATGCTCCGCGCCGCCAGCGGGTATTGCGTCTTCTTGATCAGGCCCTTGCGCAGAATGATGTGTGGCGTCAGGTACTCCATCACGATCAGCGCCATATCATTGTCGGCGTGATGCACCTTCGGCGTCAGGCCCGGCGCATGTTCGTCCTGGATGCGCAGGGCGTTGCTTTCAAAGAAGGCGCGGGTGAGGGGAAGCGGCCAGCTTTCGCCTACAAGCCGCACATAGGGCAAGGCCTGCTTGACCACCAGGCCGCCTGCGGGGCCTTCCACGACGAAGACGAGGTTCAGGTTGCCATCGCCGACTTCGCGAATTTTCCACTCGGGTTCCTTTCCTCCGAGAACCTGTTTTGCGACTGGAAGAGTTGCCAGATAGGCAGAAAGCGTCGCGGCGGTGAGCGGTTTGTAGGCGGGGTTTGGCGTTGGTTTGTTCATGGCGGTTGCTTGATACGACAATTTCCCGCGTCCCGTGAAGTTGCCTTTTCAGTCGTATGCCCAGTTTGTTTTGCAGCATCAGTTTCATGACGTGTGACGGGAAAGGCATCACCCCGCTCATCCAGTTGCACCTTCATGGCGGTCACGTCGTCTTACTGGAAACTCATGAATTACAGCAAGTTACCAGGTGTTCATGAGAATTATCGTGAAGTGACGCCGCGCGGCAGCGGAATGGATTTTCCGAGTGACATGCAATTCAGAGCCAAACCTCCTGGGTTCCGGCAGGAAAGGCGTGCCGTTCGCAAACCGGTTGGAACTTTCGCGGTCCCGTGACGTTCAATGTCGGCATCAGGGGCTTTGCCCTGAATCGGAGTGCTGAATCGGAGTGCTGGAACATGCCCGTGTCAAAAATCCTTGAAGCCCGAAACACTGACATCGACTCGAAAGACCGTCGCAAGATTGCGGGGCTTCTCGGTGACGTTCTGACGTCGACCTATGAGCTCATGCTGACAACGCAACTGGTGCATTGGAATGCCAAGGGATCAACATTCTTTTCCGTCCATAATCTGACCGACGACCAGTACAACGAGTTGTTCAAGAGTCTGGATGTCATTGCAGAACGGATGAGGGCCCTGGGAGCAGAGGTTCCTGTTGATGGCTCAGGCAAGGATTTTTCGGTTCACGCCAAGTTCACAGGTGGCGACATCCCGCACATGGTGGAGCAGTTGGCCAAACTCAATGAAGAAGCTGCCGCCCATGCCCGCCATGTCGCTGGCGAAAGCGAGAAGGCGGATGACCTGGTGACAACGGACATGCTCGTCGATTGCATGGGCTTCCACGAAAAGGCTGTGTGGATGCTGCGGGCAATCATTGCAAAGTAGTCCAGCCGACGAGCCATTGCGTGCGAATTTCCAGCACCTCCAGTGCTGACGCTATCACTTTGCTGAACGATGCGGCTTGTCATGCCAGGATGGCCCGGATAGCGTGAGGTCGTGAAACCTCTTTTGCGCATATGCTGCGGCTACCGGACATTGTCATGAACAAGGTTACTCTCGAAAACTGGAGATTGTCTCCTCACACCACTTGGGCCTTCCATCACGTGGC
>CAZUKI010000015.1:0-7509 GCA_964620785.1 uncultured Aestuariivirga sp. | reverse complement strand
ACGCAGTGGTACATCACGGCCGATCGCGATCCGGCCCTGTGCGCCATCGGCATACATGGGCAGTGGATCTATATTGATCCATCCCGGGGAGTTACGATCGTCAAGACATCATCGCAGCGCGATCCCTCGAACCTCGCAATCGACAATCTGACCGTAGCGCTGTTTGCCGCACTTGCATTGGGAATCAACATCAGGAGCTAGAATGGAGCCTCTAGGAATCAATCTCGGGTAAAGTCCGAACAAGTGTAAACGAAAACTGCCAATCTGGATCAATCGGAACCATTAACCTGTTCCATCTATCAGGCTTGTTAGGTTCTCTTAGCGTGTATAGCTTACCAGTTTAATCAAGTGGTAAGAAAAAACAGAGCGATGAAGTCGGTTGGGCACTTGGGTGATACAAGCCGTCTGCCGGAGGAACCAAAGTTGCATTCCTATGCCGACGAGGAGCAGGCCGAAATCCCCGATGGCTTGTCCCAATTGGTCATTTCCGACCAAGGCGCATTTGTCGCCGCAATGGCCCAAAGCCAGCAGAAATCTTGGCTCTATTTTTTTCCATTTCTTTACAGTTTCGCGCTCGCCCCCAACCAGTCCCTGCTTTGGGAAAGGGTGGGTAGTTCAATCTGCATTTACATCAAGCGCGTGATTAACAATGTACCGCGTCTTCGGCTTTATCTGCCACCCTTTCCGTTCAGTGTGGAAGCCATTAAGCAGGCGGAATGCCGGCAAAGGAGCTTCAACGGTGATGGCAACTTCGAGATAGTATGGGCGGAGCAGGCGGTAGGGCCAGAATTGATGCGCCTTGGCTATTGCATGCAGCATCGCGAAAGCGAGTACATTTACGATGGAGATCTTGTTAGGGCCGCCGCAGGCAAAGACTTCGAGCGATTACGCCGCCAAGTTAACCGAGCTCGACGGATACCGGGGCTCACTATCCGCAGCTATGAACGCGGAGACCAGGCAGCCTGTCTCGAGCTCCTCATCCGATGGCGGCGCGAACGGACATCGCTTGGGATAAACATCGATGGCTACGGCTACACACGTCGGTGCGTCGAAAATGCCGCCGAATTCAAGAACGGGCTGCTCCGCGGCGAAGTCATTCTCGTTGGGGGCAAACTCGTTGCATTTTCGTTCGGCGGTCTCATCAATTCTAGAACTGAGAGCGTGTTTCTCACAATTTCAGACCATGAAGTTCCCGGCTTGGGCTATCTGCAGCGTTACAATTTCATTTCACATGTACCGACCGTAAAATTCTTCAATGACTCATCGGATGCAAATCGGGCAGGCCTCGAGCAAGTGAAGTCGTCTTTTCGACCTGTCGAGATGAACCATTTATACAAAGCTTCCCTAGTACAATAGTGTGCCCAAGGTGCTGATCGGGTTGAAGCCGAGTGCGATCAAAAAGACAGTGGACTACTCTCCGACGTATGCGCGGTAGAGATGATTCATCTCGACGGGCCGAAATGCCAGCTTCACATCCCTGATGCCAACATTGCCTCCATCTTCGCCATCGTTGAAGAGTTTATCCTGAGGGCCGTTGGCTATAAAATTGTGACGCAGCATATAGCCCAAGCTAGAAAAATCGTGATCTGAGACGGCGATAAAAATGCATTCCATGCTTGAAGTCAGTCGCCCACCGAAAGAGAATCCTACCAGTCGCTCTCCGACGAAAACCACTTCGCCCCTCAGCAGGCCGTCCGTAAATTCTGAAGCGTGTTCCACGATCCGGCGCGTATAGCCATATCCCTCCGTTTTCAGGCCCTGATCGTCGCGCCGCTGACGCCACCTAGAGAGAAGTTCGAGGCAGGCACCTTGATCGCGAGCCTCGTACTCTCGAATGAGAATATGCTCCAGATTACGCACCCTGCTAAGGTTGCGCCGCAGCCGCGAGAATTTGCTGCCATTTGCTGCACGTACAAGATCGCCGCCATAAATATACTCGCTTTCCCGATAGTCCAGGCGG
This sequence comes from uncultured Aestuariivirga sp., assembly GCA_964620785.1. Lineage (GTDB taxonomy): Bacteria > Pseudomonadota > Alphaproteobacteria > Rhizobiales > Aestuariivirgaceae > Aestuariivirga. The sequence goes on along the minus strand of CAZUKI010000015.1, from coordinate 5,549 downwards.
TAACCCTGTTCCATTAGTTCGGCCCCGGCAGGTTGATCCACCCAAACGATTGCGCAGGTATTCGTACCATTAAATGTTTGCTGCCGTTGCTCGGCCCATTTCAACGCCTTAGCGCTAAACGGAAACGGCGGTAAATAAAGTCGCAGGCTCGGAGACTTGTGCATGTTCGCCAGCATGAAGACACAGACCGAATCACCCACCTTTTCCCAGAGCAGGGGCTGTCTTGGTGCACGTGCAAAGCTGTGTAGGAATGGGAAGTAGTAGAGCGATGTCTTTTGATTGCCTGACCTTAGCGCCGAGACGAATGTGTGCTGGTCTGATATAGCAATATGCGAAAGGCCGGTAAGCCTCTCGATCAAGCGATCGTCTACAATTCCCGAAAGTCCTGACTGAGACGAAATGGCGCGGAAAGTGGTTTCAGGTGCTTCAAGTTCTGTCATGTTGTCACTTTGCAGTTTGAAGGTTCAATTGATTGGGGCGGCTTGCCAAAGTTCGCAAGTTGGCTGGTCGTTCAGAGTTGCTCTGCGCGCACCAATTAGAAAGTGATTCGGCTTCTCGTGTGAGCGAGCTAAACTCGTAGTACTCCCAGTTAACCCAGAACTTCCAAAAGCCTTGCGACGACTGTTTCGGCAATCTCGTCTGCTGTTTGCCTTTGGGACGAAGAACGAAAGTCAATAGTTCTGGCAACTTTGGGAACAATGTCGACCGTGTGATCATCCGTCAGGAATATGGCCGCTTCAACTCGGCGATCAGCCAGGATCCCGTTGCAGATTGAACTTGTCTGGCTGGTAGGTGACCTGATGACGGCGTTGCCGATCAGTGCGAATTTTGATGCTGGCACTGCCACACCGGCGATGATCGCTGTCTTGGCGCGTACTTTGGCTGTGATGGAGTGGGCAACGGTTTCAAATGGGGTATCTCCACTAAGAAGGCAATTCAGTAGTGGAATTTTCTGTCCTTTCACATGTCGTGTCAGTTCGCGCAGGACAAGGCTCCTGATGGGATTTGTGAAGTCAGTGCTGGCGTCATGCATATCGAACGAGGGCCCTTGATTGACCTCAAGGATGACGCCCCCGACCTCCTTGTAGGACTTCGTGACGTCAGGATGCAGGAAATCAACGCCACAGATGTCGAGATCGATCAACCGTGCAATCCGCTCGGCGGCGGCAAGATTATCTGGATGTGCCACTTCAGTCACGTCGACGGCCGTAGCGCCCGTCGATAGGTGGCAAATGCTGCTTAGAATTACTGGCTGACTAATTGCTGGAACTGATGTTTCGGAGAGTTTCTGCCGCTTCAGCATCCTCAGCGTGTCGTCGTCCAGTCGCAAGACCGTGTAAGGCTTTTCGATCTCATCGCCACGCAAAGGGTTCTCATTGGCTTTTGCAATCAGCTGCTGCACGGTGGACCGGCCGTCACCAATCACTTGTGCAGTTTGATGCCGCGTGACGTGTATTGCTTTACCACCGACGATCAGAAAGCGATGATCGTTACCCTTGAGGAACGGTTCCACGATCGCACTTTTTGAATGACGAAGGGTCTGTTCCGTCGCAACTGCGAGTTCATCATCATTTAGTATGTTACCGCTGATTCCGCGACCTTCGCTTGAGCTGGTTGGCTTCACGATCACGGGATATCCAAGTTGCTTGGCGGCGCGAACGGCCGCAGGAACAGTGTTTACCACAATCTGTTTTGCATGTGGTAAACCGTGAGCGCGCAATAAGGCGTTGGTGATCCTCTTGTCATCTGCAATCCGTGTTGCGATGTGGGAGGTCACTCCTGTCCGCCGTCCACGATAGATTGCAAGGTTAGCTCCGTATCCGAATTGCAATAGTGGTCGGTAATTCCAGTGGGCGAGTTCCCTGCCTGGAATACCTCGGCTTTCCGCAATCTCCAGAAGGTCTCTGGACGTCGTAATCTCGGCAGGTAGTGGGGAACAGTTTCGGGGTTCGGGAGACAACTCCAATGTAGCCGCAACGTGGGTCAAAACTATTTCGGCGTTTTTTGTATTGCCAACTGATACAATGTGTTCGAGACCACATATTCTCTTGATAGCGGTAAATGCCTCGTCTTCAATGTCTGCACCGAAGTTAACGGCTAAACGGCAGTACCCAGCACCGGTGCCTTGCTCCGCAATAGCTGAGGCAGGTACGTTGATAATCAAGGAATCGCAATCGGGGTCCTCTAGGGCGAGCGCAATGGTTTTCTGCCACCGCGTAGGGGCTTCATAGGCGCAAGCCACACGGGCTTTTTTGCCGGCTTCCGTAAACTTTTCAGCGAGGGCGCTGGCGAATTCACCATTGCCGGCTTCGATGGCATAGACAATATCAATCGTGCCTTGGCCGGCAATCAGGCTCTCAACAATCGCAGCGCCGATGTCGTGCGTGCGGTCCGGGTTCGCCGCCATATGGACCCTGAGGCCCGGCCGATAGTTGACTTCGCAGATAGCTCCGCCAGTTTCGTAGTATGGGCGGCTGACATCTGTGGTAATGAGGTCAACGCCAGCCACGTCGATACCAATGGTGATTGCTGCCCGCAAGGCCATGTCGACATTATCAGGGTGAACCATATCGGTAACATCGATGGCTGTGCCGCCCAGTGACCAGTTCGCCACGGTTCTGAGCCGTGCCTCGGCATTTCTTGCGAGAACAGTGCTGAGCCCGTACCCTTGCCCTTCGAGTGTTTGAATAAGGTCATTGTCAATTTCGATAGCGAGTGCGATTCCCGGTTGCTGCGCCCTCCGCTCGTTCTCGACGGTGATCAGTTGTCTGACCGTCGATCGACCGTCTCCGATCACCTGCGGTGGAATGCGTTTTGCTGCGGCTACGAACTTTTTTCCGACGACGAGAAGGCGTACATCGTTGCCTGGGAGGAACTGCTGGACGATGGCTGACCGCGAAACTTTACGTGCCTTATTGAAGGCAGAGCGAAGCTCATTTTCAGAGCTCACTCCGACCGTGACGCCTTTTCCCTTGTGACCGATCATCGGTTTGATCACCAAGGGGTACTGAATTTTCCCTGCCGCCACTGCGGCCTCTTCTGCGCTACTCACCAAGATGGAATTGGGCACGGGCAAGGCCGCCGCCTCGAGAAGCTCGTAAGTGACAGATTTGCGGCGAGCAACGTGCACACCGACTGCCGACAGTCTTCCCGTGATCGTAGCACCTAACCGTGATAGGTGACGACCGTGCCCCAATTGGTAGTAGCGAGTTTTGTCATCCCACGCCCAAGGGATGCCGCGATCTTCCGCTGCTTTGAGGATAATGCTGAGTGATGGTTCGTTGGCTTTTTCGGCCAGTTTCGCCACAAAGGAGTGTAACCTTTCAATGGCTCCTTCATGTGTTTGGTTGTAAATGTCGAGGAGCAGAGCGACAGCCCGGCGAACTTCCGCCTCGATGGGCCAGACAATGGCGAAGGAGTTGTCGTGGGTCAGGCATGGAACAATCTCTGCTTGGCTAGTGCCTTTGATAGCAGCAGAAGCCAATACTTCTGCGATGCCTGCCGCAAACGCTGCAAATGGTTCCGCAATCTCGGATGGCAGGTCATCTATCCGGGCTTGAACAGAAGTAGCTTCAAGTCCGGTCGCTTGTAGTCGCGATAGGAAACCCCTTTTAGCATCAGCGGGACGAAGGTTCTTTGTGGTGGAGAGTTGTAACCACAAAGCGCTGGCCTGAGCATGAACATTGGCGCCAGTGAAGTACCTGGCATCACTAATCAGCAATGGTCCGTCTGCAATCTCTCCAGTCGAAATGTATGTAAACGCGAAATTTTCCGAGACTGTCTGAGTGCTCATGCCTGCACACAAGCTAGAGCACCAAGCCTAGGTCGTAAAATGCCGCAAGGGGGAGCAAAAATCCGAAGTGACATACAGGTTGTCCCATCACCACTATACGCTAGCATTGATTTGTATGTGTCACGAATTGCAAGCCGACCGTTGCCGTGCGTAGGCATCTCCACTCCGTGCGCCTCAATCCAGTATGAATCGTCGTGAGTCATGGCTACTAACCTTCTGTTCACCCTGTGAACTAGGGCAAAACTGTCACAGCGGTACCGATTTTGACTTCCTTGAACAGTTTCAGGATGTCGTCGTTGTACATGCGGAAGCATCCATACGATGCCTCGGTGCCGATGGCCGCGACATTGTTGTTGCCGTGGATGCCGTATGTTCCATCACCCAGGACGAGCACGGCTGCGCCGAGCGGGTTTGAAGGCCCCGGCATGACGATGGCGGGCAGCCTCGGGTTATCCTTGCGGATGGCAGGAGGTGGCGCCCACTTTGGCCGGAGGACTTTTCGCGTGACCCGGGTTTCTCCGCTCCATTTGCGGCCCTGGCGCCCGACTGCGATGGTAAAGGTCTGAACGTTGTTGTTGACGTCGTAGTAGTAGAGCCGCCGCTTTGATGTGCTGATGACGATCTTGTCGACGCTGTCCTTGAGGAACTCTTTCGTTCTTGGCGGCACGGCACCGGCCGGTACTGCAAGCAGCAGTACCATCGTAACAATGTTCAGAAATGCCAGAAACCGTCTCAACACAACACAACTCCCTCGGCGTCATCACATCGTTGTGGCCGGACGACGCTTTCGGCCAAATTCCAATATTCAGTTCCTGAGCGCAGTCTTGAACTTCAGCAGCGCCGCCAGGGCGTGCTGCATGTTGTCAATGCGGATCTCATTGTTGTCGGACTCAGTCCGGATGGCTCCCATCACCCGCTGCTTGCGGCTGATGTAGTAGCAATCGAGCGCCGAGCTGAACTGCAGCTGGGCGATGGACCTGATGCCCCTCTTGATGGCTTGCAGATAGGCAGCGGAGCGCTTGTCGTCACCGGCCTCGCGCGCCAGGAGCCATGCATCGACAAGCCCCTCAAGATAGACGCCGGTCGCTGAGGCGTGCGGCGGCCCATATTCGGGCTTGTGTGGTGAGTAGAAACGGCCCCAGTAGTCGGGTTCGACCGTCCCGCCATATTCCTGGTGCTGCAGCAGCCAGTCATTCATTTCGAAGATGTAGTCGCGCCACTGCGCATCACCCGTCAGCCGGAAGATGATGGCAGCAGCCTGGGTGTGCCAGGGCACGAAGGCCGGGTTTGGCTTTGTCCTGAAGTGGTTCCGGTAGAATGACAGGCTCTTGAGCGTCCGGGCGAGCAGTGCATCGTCCGGGTTTTTCGCCAGGCTGGTGGCCCAGAAGACAAGCGCCTCACCCGGGTAGAAGTTCTGGTTGTCGTTGCGGTCCTTCGGGATGAGGAAGGTGCGGAATGCGCCAGATGGCTGCCACAGGGCGTCGATCGTTTCACGCAACGCCGCAAGCTGGTCGCGCCACTCCGTGGCAAAAGGACTTTCAATGATGGCTTGCGCTGCAATCGCAACTGCACCCAGCTTTACACTGTCGTTCCACAGGATTGCGCCGTGGCCGTTCACCGTAGTGTAGAACCGCTTGAGGTTGAAGTTGAGGTTCTTCTTCGCGGCGACGCGAACGTCTTGCCGCTCCAGCCCATCCGCCAGGCGATTGAACACGACGCTGGCCATGAACCTGCGGATCGTGTTGTCGGCGTCGGA
>CAZUKI010000014.1:0-22441 GCA_964620785.1 uncultured Aestuariivirga sp. | reverse complement strand
CGAACCCTCGTATTCAGCTTGGAAGGCTGCTGCTCTACCATTGAGCTACACCCGCGCCGGGAGGCACTTGCCATCCTAACACGTCCGGCGCGGTGGTGGGAGAGGAAGGACTCGAACCTTCGAAGCCGTACGGCAGCGGATTTACAGTCCGCCCCCTTTGCCACTCGGGACACTCTCCCATTTCGCGATGAAACGGCACCCGGCGCCACTGGCGCAAGACGCGCCGTGGCATATGCCGACCGTTGCCCAATGTGTCAAGCGAGGTGGCACCATTCTGGCGGTTCGGCACCCATTCTTGCTGAATCACTACGTCACGCCGGGGCGGCAGAAAGGCAGTGACAAACCCGCGCCTGCGTGACTCGCCGCATTGGCGGAAACTAGCCGGTCGGGAAAACCTGGGTCGCCGGCCAGCTATTGCCGGCAATCAGTTCCTGATGCTCTTGAGCAACGGTGTCTTCTGCTCGATGGTGCGCAGTCTCTGTTCTTCCGACACCACATAATCCCGCGTCAGCGGCAAGACGTTCTGGTCCTTGCTGAACTGGATCTGGAAGTTGTTCATGCCCCCGAAGCGGAAGGCACATTCCGAGGCTGCGAGATAGAACTCCCACATCCTGCAGAACTTCTCATCATAGATGGCCTTCGCTCGATCCCGATTGTCGGCAAAGCGCTCCGCCCAATGGCGTAGCGTTTCAGCATAGTGAAGCCGGAGGATTTCAATGTCGGTCACATAGAGGCCGTTGCGCTCCAGATGGGGCATGACCTCGGACAGGGCCGGAATATAGCCGCCCGGAAAGATGTATTTGTGAATCCACGCGCTGGTCGAACCCGGGCCATCAGAGCGGTTAATCGAATGCAACAGCATTGCGCCATCATCTTTGAGAAGCTGCTGGCACTGGGCGAAAAACTCCCCATAGTGACCGACACCGACGTGCTCGAACATGCCGACGGAAACAATCCGGTCGAATCTTTCGCTGAGCAGCCTGTAGTCCTGCAACACGAAACGAACCCGGTTGGTGAGACCCCGCTGGGCCGCCCGCTCATTGGAAAGTTTGTGCTGTTCCTCCGACAGGGTGACACCAATCACATCTGCCCCGCAAACTTCTGCCAGGTAGAGCCCAAGGCCACCCCAGCCTGAACCGATGTCCAGAACCTTCATGCCGGGCTTGATCTGGAGCTTGGCTGCCAGGTGACGCTTCTTGGCAAGTTGCGCCTCTTCCAGCGATGCACCTGGAGTTTCAAAATAGGCACAGGAATATTGCCGGTCCACGTCCAGGAATAGGTCATAGAGCTTGCCCGACAAATCATAGTGATGGGCAATGTTGCGCTTTGCCTTGCCAACCGGGTTGTGCTGGTGGATGCGGCGCAACAGCTTGCGCGCCCGCGCAGTCAGATTGTGGAGCTTGCTGGCCCTACCCCGCCACATATTCCGCGTAGCGAGCGCCAGCAGATCGTAGATGGAACCGCTCTCGAGACGCAGCGAGCCATCCATGTAGGCTTCGCCAAGTTTAAGGTCGGGATACATGGCGATCGAACGAGCCGCGGCGCTCGTCATGATCCGGATATGAACAGGATTGCCCGATCCGTCCCCGAAACGGCGGCTCACGCCCAGCCAATCGGTCACCGTGAGGTCGCCCGACGCGACCAGTTCATTCAATGCCTTGTCCAGCAACATGCGACGCACCTCCGGATGGCAAAAGCCTGCTTCCCAAGGGCCCGTGCCACCCAACGCGCGAAACAAATCATGAATCAATTGCGGCTGCAAGCGCACGCCGCGCAACCCTGCCTAGCGCATCAGCCGCAGCGGGCGCTCATCCGCCACTGCTTTTCAACGTAGCTTGGGGCGTTTGTCAGCACGCCAGTCTGGCCGTCCGGGCACTTGAAATAGCGCAGGCTGGAGGTAGCGACCGCAACCGCGTCCTTCTGCTGCCCTTTTCCCATGCCGTTAACCGCCATTGCAAAATGACCGCCGTCAATGGGCACGAAATCAAGCTGATAGGTCTTCCCGTTGTAGAAAACCGGCTCCCGGCGGGTGCCACTGCCGGTAACAGGCTTTGTTGCGGGTGCCTCATTGGTAACCCGGATTCCGCTCTGCCCCTGGCTGCAACCCGCAACAAGCGGCGCGGCGCATAGACATGCAAGAACAAGTGACAAGCGAATCATATGTTGCACTTAGCCTGCACACACTCGACGCAGCAACCAGAAGCTGGCAGAAGGCGGCGCCATGACGAAGCTCTTTGATGCCGCCGCGCAATTGTCCACCCGTGGAGCGACCGCCGACGAAGGCGCCATTATCCGCATGTCGCAACGCACCCGTGAACTGCGCGCCCGAGGCCAGGATGTGGTCGCTCTCACTTTGGGCGAACCCGATTTTGATACCCCCCGGAACATCCGCGAAGCGGCAACGCGCGCCATGGACGCAGGCTTTACCCACTATGCACCGGTGGCCGGAATTCCCGAACTGCGAGAGGCGATTGCGCAAAAGCTGCGCAAGGAAAATGGCCTCGCATACGAAGCAAAGAACGTGGTGCTGGCGAACGGCGCAAAACAGGCGATCAACAATGTGATCCTGTCCCTCGTTGGTCCAGGTGACGAGGTCATCATCCCTGCACCTTTCTGGATCTCTTATGAGGCAAGTGTGCGTTTTGCCGGCGGAACACCCGTGATTCTGCCGGCAACGGTGGAGGAAGGCTACAAGGTGCCGGCAGCGCGCATTGCCGCCGCCTTGACTGATCGCAGCAAGCTGCTGATCATCAACAGTCCGTCAAACCCCTCAGGTGCCCTCTGGTCGCGCCAGGAACTGGAAGCCGTTGCAGCTGTTGTCGCTGGCCATCCGCGCCTCATGGTGATGTCCGACGAGATTTACGAATACATCGTGTTTGACGGCGAGTTCATTTCTTTCGGCACGCTTCCCGGAATGATGGAGCGCACGATCACGCTCAATGGATTTTCCAAGGGCTTCGCAATGACCGGTTGGCGTCTCGGTTATGCCGCCGCGCCCGAAGCGGTCGCCAAGGCGATGGCCAGCATGCAGAGCATCATCTCAGCAGGTGCCAACTCCTTCGTGCAACTTGCCGCAGTCGAGGCGCTAAACGGACCTCGTGATGCCGTTGTCGAAATGCGCGAAACCTATCGCCGCCGGCGCGACAAGGTTGTTGCAGCCCTGGCAGCGATGGATGGCCTGAAGATCGGCGCCATTCCCGCCACTTTCTACGCATTTCCCGATGTCTCGGGCGTTCTCGGCAAGAAGGCCGGAAACCACCTCGTCAGGACTGCCGAGGAACTCTGTGACTGGCTTCTTGAGGAACATGGCGTTTCAACCGTTCCAGGCTCAGCCTTTGGCTCGTCCAATTCCATAAGGTTGTCATTTGCAGCCAGCGACGCCAACCTCGACAAGGCGCTCGCGCGCCTCGCCAAGGCATTTGCCTCACTCACCTAGTCAGCCACGCTGCCGTGGCTATTCGGCTGCGTGTTGCAGTGGCTCAGGTGGCACCACGCGCGCTGGCGTCTTCCGCTTCGCGGCGGCCGCCGCGCTGCGATCCTTCGCAATGAACGAATAGATTGCAGGCGTGATGAAGAGCGTGAACATCGTTCCGATGGCCATGCCGGCCGCAATGATGATACCGATATCGAAGCGGCTCTTGGCGCCAGCACCATTGGCCACAAGCAACGGCACGACACCGATGACCATGGCGGCCGTCGTCATCAGGATGGGACGCAGGCGCACAGCCGCCGCCTCCTTGATGGCGGTGTTCTTGTCGACGCCCTGTGTTTCCTGGAGCTTGTTTGCAAACTCCACCATCAGGATGCCGTGCTTGGCGATGAGGCCGATGAGGGTCACCAGACCGATCTGCGTGTAGATGTTGATGGTGCCTGACCCGATGTTGATGGGCGGATTGTTCTGCATCATGCCGTTGATGTTGCCGAGAATCCACAACACGAACAGCGCCCCGAACACCGTCGCAGGCAAGCCCACGAGAATGATGAACGGATCACGGAAACTCTCGAACTGCGCAGCCAGGACCAGATAGATCAGCAGAAGCGCAAAACCGAAGGTGATGGCAAGCGTATTGCCTTCCTTGACGAACTGCCGGCTTTCACCCTTGAAATCATAGGCCATGCCACGCGGAAAGATTTCGTTCGCCTTTTGCTGCAGGAAGGTGACTGCCTCGCCCACCGTGCGGCCAGGGAAAGGCACGCCCTGAAGCGTGGCAGAGTTCAGCTGCTGGAAGGTCTTGAGGCTGTTGGGCTGCACCGACTGGCTGACCGAAATGAATGCCGACAACGGCACCATGTCGCCGCTTGCCGATCTCACCCGGTACTTGAGGATCTGGTCGATTGTCGAACGCTCGGTGCGCGGCACCTGCGGGATCACCTGGTAGCTTCTGCCGTCAACCGCAAAGCGATTGACATTGTTGCCGCCCAGCAGGGTCGCTAGCGTCACGCCCACGTCCTGCATGGTGACGCCAAGTTTGTTGGCACGGTCCTTGTCCACGACAAGTTCAGCCTGCGGAGTTGAGAAGCGCAAGTCGGCATTGGTGAAGATGAACAGGCCGCTCTTCTTGGCCTCGGCATCGAGCTGCTCAAGTGTCGCGGCAAGCTGCGTGTAGTCACCAGGATAAGTGATAACGAATTCGACCGGCATTTCGCCCGCGCCAACCGGAATGGCGGACGGTGCCGTCGCAAAGGCAGTCACGCCTGCAACCCCCATGAACTTGCCCTGAAGTTCCTTGAGGATGGAAAGGTCACTGCGCTCGCGGTCGCCCCACGGCTTCAGGATGAGGCCGATGAACGCGCCATGCGACGTTGGAAATCCGTTGATGCCAAAAAGGTTCTGACGCTCCGGCACCGCCATGAAGATATCCGTCAACTGGTCGGTGTATGTCGTCAGGTAGTCGAGGTTCGTGTGTTCCGGCGCGTTGACGAAAGCGAACAGAACTCCCTGGTCTTCAGAGGGAGCAAGCTCGCGGTTGATGGCGTTGTAGAGCACGCCGGAGAGTACGACAGTCAACACGGCAACCCACGCAAAGACGGCACGCTGCTTGATCGTGCCATCAAGGCGGCGCCTGTAGAAGCGTTGCAAGCCGCCAAAGACCCGCTCGACGAGCAGGCCAAACCAGCCAAGCTTCTCGTGAGACTTGAGCAGCTTGGACGTCAGCATCGGCGACAGTGTCAGAGCCACGAGACCGGACACCAGAACGGCTCCGGCCAGCGTGAAAGCGAACTCGCGGAACAAGGCACCCGTCAATCCGGACGTGAAACCAATCGGCGCATAGACCGTCACCAGCGTGATCGTCATGGCGATGACGGGTCCGGTAATTTCCCGCGCGCCCCTGATGGCCGCATCGAAGGGTGTCATACCCTCCTCGATGTGGCGGTGGATGTTCTCAACCACGACGATCGCGTCGTCGACCACAAGTCCGATTGCGAGGACGAGCGCCAGAAGTGTCAGCAGGTTGATTGAATAGCCAAGCGCCAGCAGCACAAGCGCCACGCCCACCAGAGACAAGGGAATGGTGACAACCGGTATGAACGTCGAGCGGATGTTGCCCAGGAACAGGAAGATGATGACAATGACGATGACACCAGCCTCACCCAGGGTCTTTGCAACTTCCCAGATGGATTCATTGATGAACTCGGTTGCGTCGTAGGCGATCTTGACATCGAGTCCCTGCGGAAGTCCGCGCTGGATCTCGGGCATCTCATCCCTGACAGCCTTGATGACCGTCAGCGGATTGGCATCGGGCGTTGCCGTGATGCCCATGAAGACGGCCTTCACGCCATCGAATGCGGCACTGAAATTGTTGTTCTCGGGCCCAAGCTCGACATGCGCAATCTGGCCCAGGCGGATCAGCGTGCCATCCCTGTTGGCGACCACCAACTGGGAGAATTCCTGCGGATTTTCGAGCGACGTCTGCGCGTTGATGTTCTGCTGGGTGAATTCCGCCTTCACTTCGCCAGCCGCCGTCGTGAAGTTGTTGGACGCCAGCGCATTCCTGACATCAAGCGGTGTAATCCCGAAGGACGCCATCTTGTCGGGGTCAAGCCAGGCGCGCATGGCGAACGTCGAACCGCCAAGAATCTCCGCTCCAGCAACGCCGTTGATCGCCTGCAGGCGCGGCTTCACGACGCGATCAAGGTAATCGCTGATCTGCGGCGGGGTCATCTGCTCGCTCTTGAAGCTGATGTACATCAGCGCAAAGCCCGCTCCCGTCGTGCGCTTGACCACCGGGTCGTTGGCAGCTTCGGGCAAGATGCCCTTCACTTCGTTGACCTTGGACAACACGTCGGAAAGTGCACGGTCGGCATTGGCATCAAGCCGCAGCTTCAGCGTGACAGTCGAGGTGTTCTGCCCCGATGTCGACTCAATGGTTTCGACGCCTTCAGTCGATGCCACTGCCTGCTGCAGCGGCGTCGTGATGAACCCCTTGATCTGGTCGGCGTTCGCACCCGGATAAACCGTGGTGATTTCGATCTTTGTATCGGAAACTTCCGGGAACTGCCGGATCGGCAGCTTGAAAACGGACTGCAAGCCAGCCAGCAGGATGAGCAGGCTCACCACCGTGGCCAGCACGGGCCGCTTCACGAAAATGTCTGTGAAATGCATGGCTCGAACCTATTCGATGGTGGGGCTGTCGGCCTGGCGCAACGCGACCGAGTTGTCGATCCTGACCTTGGAGCCCTGATCAATCTTGTTGTGACCGGCTGTCACGACACGTTCGCCCGGCTTCACGCCGTCAACAATCTGCACGCGGCCATTGCGCATCGGACCCACCTTCACGAAACGGCGCTCAATCTCGAGCTGCTCATCCTTGTTGTTGGGATCAGGCTGCTTGGCTGGCACGACCATGAAGACATTGTCGCCATAGAGCGTGTAGGTAACCGCTGTCTGCGGGACCGTGATCACACTGACAGCAGAGCCGGCTTCCACCGTGACATTCGCATACATCCCGGGGACGAGCTTGCCGTCGGCATTGTCGAGTGAGGCGCGTACCGTGATCATGCGGCTCGCCTCGGACATTTTTGCATCAGTGGTCTTCACGGTGCCGGAAAACACCTGGTCAGGCCAGGCGCTGAACTTGGCCGTGACCGTCTGCCCGTCGGCAATCCGGCCGTAATCTTCTTCGGAGACGCTGAAATCCGCATAGATGGGATCGACCTTCTGCAGCCAGACGATCTTCTGGCCAGGAGCAACAAAGCTGCCTACCGAAATATTGCGCAGGCCGAGCTTGCCATCCCAGGGCGCATACACCGACTTCTGGGCAATGATTGCATCAATCCGCTCGATCGACGCGAGAAGCTGGTCGCGCGTCGTGCGCTGCGTGTCAAAATCAGACTTTGGCGCAAAACCCTGGTCAGCCAGTTTCTGCTTCCGCTTCAACTCGGATTCCGCATTGGCCAACTGGACACGAAGGCTCTTGAGCTCCGCTTCGTCAGTCGCCGTATCAAGCTGGACCAGCTTGTCACCCTTCTTCACTGTGGCACCGGACTCGAACAGCACTTCAGTCACCACACCACCGGCTTCGGGCGCAATGTCGATGCCTTCTGACGCGGTGAGCGAACCGATGGCAACAATTTCTGATTGCCAGTTTTCAGTCTTCGCACCCTCTGCCGAAACCGTCTGCACAGGCTGGGGTGCGCTCTTGATTGCCGTTTCAATCATCGACGGCAGGCCAACGAATGACCACCAGCCGATGAGTGCGGCAAGGCCACCAAGGACTACAGTTGCCAAAATGAAGTATATTGATCGCCTGATCATCGCTCTTTTTCCTGAATCCTACTCTGCGGCGGCAACCGACTGCGGTGCCTGCTCGGCAAGTTTTTCTTCCAGATACTTCACACCCGCCCTGAGCACGGCTTCACCGTAGCCTGCCACGAACTCCGAACCCGTCATGCCGTTGCTGTCTGCGCGGCACTCGTCGATTCGATGCAAGTCCTCGCGCAGATAACTGATCTGCTTGGAAATTGCTGCAACAATATGGGACTGGGGCAGTTGTTCATAAAACAACATCTCGAACAGGAATTCCGACTTGTACCTGTCGCGCATGGGCAGAACTGACAGCGCCGACCTTAGTGCGCTGCGGCCCTCTTCGGTAATGGAATAAACCTTTCTGTCGGGCTTTCCGGCCTGCTCCTCCTCCCGAAAGGTCACGAACCCTTCGAGAGCCAACTGGCTGAGCGCCGGATAGATGGAACCATAGCTCGCCTCAATGAAGTGGCTGAACAGTCCCTCCTCCATATCCTTCTTGATCTCGTAGCCAGTGGCTTCCTGTAACGACAGGTAACCAAGGCACAGCGTCTTCACGTTCATGCTAGAGCCAAATCGATATATTCTGGTTTGATATATATCGCATTAGATGCAGCCAGAGCCGCCGTCAACAGTGGTAAAGGAAATGTGCCAATAGTGTCGCCACCACTGCTTGCGTCCCGGGCAAGCCAAAAAAAACGGCATTTTCACAGGTAGGATAGGCAATTTCACCAAGCAATGTCGTTCTCAAGGTGAAATTCCCGGAATGTACGCCTTGTCATCACCCAGCACTTTCGATAAGGCTCGAAAAGGGCAACCGCCATGAATGGCCAACATAAGGCCAAGCGTTGGCAACATAGGGGGGCGCATGGAGTATTTTCTCCAGCAGCTCATTAACGGACTTACACTCGGCTCCATCTACGGCCTGATAGCCATCGGTTACACCATGGTTTACGGCATTATCGGCATGATCAACTTCGCCCACGGCGATGTGTTCATGATCGGTTCGATGGTCTCATTCATCCTCTTGCTGGTGTTTGGCATCACCGGCGGCTCGGGGCCTTTCGTCATCGTTCTGGCGCTAGCCCTGGTCGTCGTCATCGCCATGCTGATTGCGTCAGTTTACAACTGGTCCATTGAGCGCGTTGCTTACAAGCCGTTGCGCGGCTCCTTCCGGCTTGCCCCGCTCATTTCAGCGATTGGTATGTCGATCGTCCTGCAGGAGTTTGTCCGTATTGCCCAGGAAGGGCGACCAAAGCCAATCCAGGCCATCGTCTCCGGCAAATATGAACTGTTGCACCGCGTCGCCAGCAGCGGCGAATTCGTTGTGACGATCTCCAATATCCAGATCCTCATCATCGTGTCGACGGTCGCCTTGATGGCCGCCTTCACCTTGCTCATCAACCGCACATCGCTCGGCCGCGCCCAGCGCGCCTGCGAGCAGGATCAGAAGATGGCTTCATTGCTGGGCATCGACGTTGATCGCACGATTGCCGTGACCTTCATTCTCGGTGCCTGCCTCGCCGCTTTCGCCGGCCTCATGTTCTTCCTCTATTACAATGTGACCGACTTCTTCGTCGGCTTTCTGGCCGGCATCAAGGCGTTCACGGCAGCGGTGCTTGGCGGCATCGGTTCGATACCTGGCGCCATGCTGGGCGGTATGGTGATCGGCCTCATCGAGACCTTCTGGTCCGCGTATTTCTCTGTCGAGTACAAGGACGTTGCGGCATTCACCATTCTTGCCATCGTCCTGATCTTCCTGCCCCAAGGCCTGCTCGGAAAACCGGAAGTCGAAAAGGTCTGAACATGGCGACAGCACCCAAGGACACAAGCTTCACCCAGGAAGCAACGCAGCTTGATACGAAGGCGCTTGTAAAGGACCTTGCCATCACCGGCATCGTCACCTTCCTGCTGCTGACTCCGATTGTCTATTTCAAGACGATCATGAATCAGGGCACGTTGCTGATCGACACGCGTGCCGGCCTGGTACTCACGCTGACGGCGCTTGTTGTCGTCGGGCGCCTGCTTCTGCACCTCTTTGTCTGGCGTCCAAGGCCCGCGCCCGTTTCATCTTCATTCAGGAAGACCCTTCCTGACAGCAATAAAGGTGTGGGCGCCTTCATCCGGAAGAACTTCAACTCGATCCTTCTGGTCATTGCCATCCTCCTGCCCTTCGCAATCGGCCTCATCCCCGGATGGGACAAGCGCGGCATCGACTTCTGCATCACCATCCTCATCTACATCATGCTGGCCTGGGGTCTGAACATCGTTGTCGGCCTCGCCGGCCTCCTCGACCTCGGCTACGTCGCATTCTACGCAGTTGGCGCCTACGCTTACGCACTCCTCACCACGGTCTATCTTCCACAGTGGTTTGGCGAAGGTGTCGTCCCCTGGGCGTTCTACATCGTGCTTCCCCTTGCTGGTTTCCTCGCGGCGATGTGGGGCGTCATCCTCGGCTTTCCCGTTTTGCGGCTGAGAGGTGACTATCTGGCAATCGTGACACTCGCCTTCGGCGAGATGATCCGCCTCGTCCTCATCAACTGGTTCTGGTTCACGCAAGGACCGCAAGGCATCAACGTGCCGAAAATCACGTTCTTCGGACTGCCCTTCAAGGATGGTGAAGGCGGCTTTGCTGCATTCTTTGGAATTCAGCACGATCGCATCTACTCATATTATTTCCTCTACTTCGTGATCCTCGCGCTCGCCCTGCTGACATTCTTTGCCACCAACCGCCTGCGCCGGCTGCCCATCGGGCGGGCATGGGAAGCGCTGCGCGAAGACGAAATTGCCTGCCGTTCACTCGGCATCAACACAACGAACACAAAGCTCACGGCCTTTTCCATCGGTGCGATGTTTGGCGGCTTTGCGGGCTCATTCTTCGCGGCTCGCCAGGGTTTCGTGTCGCCGGAATCATTCGTCTATATCGAGTCAGCCCTGATCCTCGCCATCGTCGTGCTGGGCGGCCTCGGATCGCAGATCGGCATTGTCTTTGCGACTGTCGCCATCATCGGCGCCTTCGAGCTGTTTCGCGAACTGGGCTTCCTTTCCGTCATCCTTCCGGATGGCGTCGAGCCGGTTCAGTTCCGCATGCTGGCCGTTGGCCTTGCCATGATGCTGATGATGCGCTGGCGGCCACGAGGACTGGTCACAAGGCGCGACCCAACTGTCTTTCTTAAAGAGAAGAAATCCGTGTCAGCTGATCTCGTTTCCCAAGGGCATGGTTGATGAGCGGTGCGTGGTCCAATGACCCGGAATTGCGGGTTCAACACCTCACCATGCGTTTCGGTGGCCTCACGGCCATCGGTGACCTCTCGTTCGAAGCCGGCCGCAAGCAGATCACGGCGCTGATCGGCCCCAATGGCGCCGGCAAGACGACCGTCTTCAATTGCATCACCGGCTTCTACAAGCCGACCGAAGGGATGATTGTTCACGCCCACCCCGACGGCAAGGAATTCCAGCTTGAGCGCATGGATGATTTCCGTATCACCCAGCACGCCAAGGTCGCGCGCACATTCCAGAACATCCGCCTGTTTTCGGGCATGACTGTTCTGGAAAACCTGATGGTTGCCCAGCACAATGAACTGATGCGCGCTTCCGGCTTCACTGTAGGCGGCCTTTTCGGAAGCGGTCACTATCGCCGCCGTGAACAGGAAGCGATCGACAAGGCCAAATACTGGCTGGAGCGCACCAACCTCATCGATCGCGCCGACGATCCGGCCGGCGACCTGCCCTATGGCGCGCAACGACGGTTGGAAATCGGCCGCGCCATGTGCACGGGTCCGCGGCTCCTGTGCCTCGACGAACCGGCAGCCGGGCTCAACCCGCGCGAGTCTGATGAACTCAACAAGCTGCTGCGCTCCATTCGCGACGACCACAACATGGCGATTCTGCTGATCGAACATGACATGAGCGTGGTCATGGGCATTTCGGACCACATCGTGGTTCTGGACTACGGCAGGAAGATCTCCGATGGCACACCCAACGAGGTCAAGAATGATCCGGCCGTGATCCGCGCTTACCTTGGCGTTGAAGACGAAGCCGATGAGGCCGAGGTGCCAAAGCTCGTCACGGAGGGCCTCAAGACCCACCATGACGAAGGTCCGGCAGAGCCGTCTGCCGCTGCCCCCAGAAAACGTGCCACGAAACCGGCGGCAAAGCCGAAAGCCGCGAAGAAATCCAAGGGAGGCCGCAAATGAGCGATGTACTCCTGACCGGAACGGGCGTGGAAACCTTCTACGGCAAGATCCAGGCGCTCAAGGGCATCGACTTCGAAGTCCGCAAGGGCGAGATCGCGACGCTGATCGGCTCCAACGGTGCCGGCAAATCCACCCTCATGATGACCATTTTCGGCACGCCGCGCGCGCGCGCCGGAAAGATCGTGTTCGACGGCAAGGACATTACCAGCCTGCCAACCCACGAGATTGCCCGGCTTGGCATTGCTCAATCCCCCGAAGGCCGCCGCATCTTCCCGCGCATGACCGTTCTCGAAAACCTGCAGATGGGCGCCACCGTCAACAACATGCAGTACTTCGATGAGGACGTGGCGAAGATCTACCGCCTCTTCCCGATCTTGAAGCAACGTTCAACGCAGCGCTCCGGCACATTGTCAGGCGGTGAACAGCAGATGCTCGCCATCGGCCGCGCCCTCATGGCAAGGCCAAAGCTGCTGCTTCTCGACGAACCCTCCCTGGGCCTCGCACCGATCATCGTCCGTTCGATCTTCTCAGCCATCAAGGAACTCAATGCCCGGGAAGGCCTGACAGTCTTCCTCGTCGAGCAGAACGCCTTCCATGCCTTGAAGCTCGCCCATCACGCCTATGTCATGGTCAACGGCAAGATCGCCATGTCTGGCACTGGCAAGGAACTCCTTGCCCGGCCTGAAGTGCGTGCCGCCTACCTCGAGGGAGGCCACTGATGGAATCTCTGTCCCTGCTCTTCCTTGAACACATGGATACCAGTGGCATCATCCAGTTCTTCGTCTTCACGGTTTTCCTGGGCGGCGGCGCGGCATTTCTGGCAGGTCGGGCCTTGGCCGGCGGTTGGCGCCCCATCCAAAGCCTGGTGATCAACATGCTGATCTTCACCGCCGGACTGCGCTTCCTGGACTATGCCCTTTTCGGCAGCAATCTTGTGTCGCTGAAATACTATCTCAGCCACGGCCTCATCATCATGATCGCAGCACTTTTAGGCTATCGCCTCAGGCGTGTGCAGCAAATGACCTCACAGTATCCTTGGCTCTATGAACGCTCAGGACTCTTGTCCTGGCGGAGTAAAGCATAACCCAATTGCGAAGGGGCCGTCGGAGGATTGCCCCTTCCCAATCTTGCCTCTTTGGGCTTTGATGGCCTCAAGGGGCATGAACCCCGAAACTGATTGAGTATACTCAGGGAGAGTATGTATGAAGAAAATCCTTCTGTCCGGCGTAGCCCTTGGCTTCGCCGCAGCCTTGAACGCCACCACGGCGCTGGCTGACATCACAGTGGCAACGGTTGGCCCGATCACCGGCCAGCTTGCCGCCCTCGGTGAGCAGTACAAGCAAGGCGCCACCATGGCCGTGAACGACATCAACGCTGCTGGCGGCGTGCTCGGCGAAAAGCTCGTTCTGGAAATCGGCGACGATGCTTGCGATCCGAAGCAGGCTGTTGCCGCTGCCAACCAGATGGCTTCCAAGGGCGTGCAGTTCGTTGCAGGCCACCTCTGCTCCGGTTCTTCGATTCCTGCTTCCAAGGTTTACGAGGAAGAAGGCATGCTGATGATTTCGCCGGCTTCGACGAACCCCAAGTTTACCGATGAAGGTGGTTGGAACGTTGCTCGCGTCTGCGGACGTGACGATGCCCAGGGCCTTGTTGCTGGCAACTTCCTTGCCAAGCACTACGCTGGCAAGAAGGTCGCAATCATCGACGACAAGTCTGCATACGGCAAAGGTCTTGCTGACGCGACCAACGTGGCCATGAAGGCTGCTGGTCTCGAACCGGCAATGGCCGAGTCGATCAATCCGGGCGAAAAGGACTACTCCGCTCTCGTTTCCAAGATGAAGGACGCTGGCATCTCCGCCATCTACTTCGGCGGCTATCATCCTGAAGGCGCCCTCATCCTGAAGCAGATGCGCGAACAGGGTTCGGACGCCCAGATGTTGTCTGGCGACTCCATGAACAACATCGAGTTCTGGACCATTGCCGGCGAAGCAGCCGAAGGCATGATCTTCACCTTCGCTCCGGAGCCCCGTGCATTCCCGGAAGCCAAGGAAATCGTCGAGAAGTTCAAGGCCGGCGGTTATGATCCGGAAGGCTACACCCTCTACACCTACGCTGCTTTCCAAATGTACAAGCAGGCAGCCGAGGGCGCAGGCACCAAGGACAACAAGAAGATTGCCGAATGGCTTCGCGCGGGCAACCCGATGAAGACCGTGCTTGGCGAACTCAAGCTGGACGCAAAGGGTGACCTCGTTGGTGCCAAGTACGTCTGGTACAAGTTCTCGAAGGGCGGCTACGCTGAAGACCCGACGATCCAATAAGTTCACTCAGGGCAAGTTCACTCTTGCCTGAATGGGACCCGCGCAATAGCTTGCGCGGGTCTTTTCATGTGGAGGCGGATGTGAAGTGGGTCGCGTGGCTCATCGCTGCGATCTTGGCTGGAAGCGCGACAGCGCGCGCCGACATACTGATTGGTGTTGCAGGACCCTTTTCCGGACAATACGCCAACCTGGGTAATCAACTTCGCGCTGGAGTTGAAGCGGCAATCTCTGCTGCCAACGCGTCTGGCGGCATCAATGGTGAGAACCTGGTAGCCGTTCCCATAGATGATGCCTGTGATACACGAAAGGCAGTGGATGCTGCCCGCCAGTTGGTGGGCCGTGATGTCCGGCTGGTTGTCGGTCACTATTGCTCGGGCGCCTCGGCGGCTGCCGCCATCGTCTACAAGGATGCCGGCATCCTCATGATGATGCCTACTGCTTCAAGGCCCGCTCTGACTGACGCCGCAAACTGGAATGTCATTCGCCTCACCGGCCGCGACGATTCTGCTTTTGCACTTGCTGCCAACAGGATTGCCTCTGCAACCGGCGCGCCGAAGGCAGCAATCGTCAGCGCTTCCACGCCGCAATATCAGTCGCTTGTGCAGACCGCCGCTGCGACACTGCCACAGGCCGTTCAGATTGCGATCAAGCTTGGCGCCTTCAACAGCACGGAAACGGCCCAGCAGTTGATGGACAATGGCGTCGAGCAGGTCATCATTGCGCTGCCTTCGACTGAATCATCGGCACTGGCCTCATCCCTGCTCTATGCCGGCTTCCAGGGTGTGATCTACGGTGGCGAGCAATTCCTCAGCGAGGACTTCATGTCGGGTGCGAGCGATGTTGGCTTCGACATGCTGGCCGCATTCCCGCAGGACCCGATGACAAACCCTTCCTCCGCCAGTGTCGCAAGCCAGCTCTCGGCTAATGGCGCCACCGCCGAAGGCGGCACGCTTCCATCCTATGCCGCCGTTCAAGCGTTTGTTGCCGCAGCAAGGGCGCGCACCGTCAATGACGGGCCAGCGATGGCAAGTTGGCTCAGGGCCGGCAACACTGTGGACACTGTTATTGGCCGGATTAGCTTTGACGCAAAAGGCGACCTCGCGCGCCAGCCCTTCACATGGTATCGCTGGCAGGCGCAGGCCAAGCGTTTCTTGCCTGAGTAAACTCCGGAAGCGGGATCATCCAATGCGTGCCTATTTCGTCCAGATCAAGTGTGAACTCGGAAAGTCCTACACCGTGGCGTCGGCCATTGCTGACTCCGAGATAGCCTCCGAAATCTATTCGACTGCCGGCGGCTTTGACCTGCTTGTCAAACTCTATCTCGAGGATGACCAGGATGTGGGCCGCTTCATCGCCGATCGCATTCAAACCATTCCCGGAATCCGGGACACTTACACTCTTGTCACATTCAAGGCCTTCTGATGATCCGCGCCCTTGTCCTGCTTCTCCTGTCTTCGACCATTGTCCAGGCCGCAGATGGCGCCCAGTCTCGCGCCATTGGTTTTTCTGCCGACGGAAAGTACTTCGCTTTTGAACAATACGGCACCCAGGACGGTTCCGGCTTTTCCTACTCCGATATCTTTGTCATCGACATCGCCGCAAATGACTGGGTGAAGGGCTCGCCAGTGCGAGTACTGGAAGAAAACGAGGAAGCCGGCATTGATGTGGCGCGAAGCAAGGCGCTTGCCGCGGCGCAACCCATTCTCGATTCCTTCAAGGTGACGAGCAGCGTCGATACCCTCTTGCACCGGCCGTTCACGGATTTCACCAACGACCGGCGCAAGGTGCGCTTTGCCCGCTGGTACTCGTCCACCGCCGACACGGGCGCTTATGATGCGCTCGGCTCATATGAGCTTGAAGTGAAGGACGTTGCCTTGCCCGCCCCTGCCGGATGCATGGAAACGGACATTGCAACACCCGTGGGAATGGAACTGACAATCAAGAACCTGAAGTCCGGCACGACCAAGTCCATGGCGAAGGACAGCACCATCCCATCCTCGCGGCGCTGCCCCCATGCCTATGACATCGAGGCCATTTTTGCACCCTCTGCCTACGGCGTGCCAGCCGACCCCGTGGTCGCCCTGATTGGCACCTACAGCCGCGGATTCGAAGGTTCCGATCGCAGGTTCATCGCCGTACCCATTGAATTAATTGAGTAATTTCTGCACTGGTCGCGGCGCACCGCCTTTGATATGGCCGTGGCATGATCCCCCGTTACACCCGAGAAGAAATGGCCCGCATCTGGGCCCCGGAAACGCGCTATCGAATCTGGTTTGAAATCGAGGCTCACGCCGCCGACCGCATGGCCGAACTGGGCATCATTCCGGCGGCAGCCGCGAAGGCAATCTGGGCCAAGGGAAAGACCGCGCAATTCGACGCAAAGCGCATTGATGAAATCGAAGCCGTCACCAAGCATGACGTCATTGCTTTCCTCACCCATCTTGCCGAAATCATCGGCCCCGAGGCACGCTTTGTCCACCAGGGCATGACCTCCTCCGATGTGCTGGATACTTGCCTAAACGTGCAACTGGTGCGGGCCGCAGACTTGCTGTTGTCGGACATCGATGCCGTTCTGGCGGCGCTCAAGCTGCGTGCCATCGAACACAAGTTCACACCTTGCATCGGACGCAGCCACGGCATCCACGCCGAGCCGACGACATTTGGCCTGAAGCTCGCTGGTCACTACGCCGAGTTCCAGCGCGCCAGGGAAAGATTGCTCTTTGCCCGCAAGGACATTGCCACCTGCGCAATTTCCGGTGCGGTCGGTACATTTGCCAACATCGATCCCTCCATTGAGGCACATGTGGCGGAAAAAATGGGGCTTGCGGTAGAACCTGTTTCAACACAGGTCATCCCGCGCGACCGCCATGCCATGTTTTTCTCGGTGCTTGCGGTGATCGCAAGCTCCATGGAGCGCCTTGCTACGGAAATTCGCCACCTGCAGCGCACAGAAGTGCTGGAGGTCGAGGAATTCTTTGCCCCCGGCCAGAAGGGCTCCTCGGCGATGCCTCACAAGCGCAACCCGGTGCTCACCGAAAACCTGACCGGATTGGCCAGGCTGGTGCGGTCGGCCGCAACCCCTGCCCTTGAGAACGTCGCGCTTTGGCATGAACGTGACATCTCGCATTCCTCAGTCGAACGCGGCATCGGCCCGGATGCTACCGCCCATCTTGATTTCGCGCTGCGCCGCCTGGCCGGAGTCATCGAGAAGCTGCTTGTCTATCCGGAAAACATGCAGCGGAACCTCGACCGGCTCGGAGGCCTAGTCCATTCGCAGCGTGTGCTTCTGGCCCTGACCCAGAAGGGAATGAGCCGTGAAGACGCCTATGCTGCCGTCCAGCGCAATGCCATGCCGGTCTGGCGTGGCGAAGGCCAGTTCCTGGATCTGCTGAAGAAGGACAAGGACGTCGCCGCCCTTCTGTCAGGAGACGAACTCGAAAGCCTGTTCGATCTCGCCTACCACACCAAGCATATCGACACCGTCTTCGCGCGCGTCTTCGGCAAGTCCTGAACATCATGTTGAACCAGTCAGAAATCACGATCATCAGCGACACGGCAGCACTAGCTGAATTTTGCAGCAGCCTTGCGGGTGAAACCTTCATCACGGTGGACACGGAATTTCTCCGCGAAACCACCTACTATCCGAAATTGTGCCTGATCCAGATTGCCGGCTCCCATGCGGCCGCTCTTGTTGATCCCCTTTCCAAAGGCATCGACCTCAAGCCTTTTTACGACCTGATGACCAACACCGCCGTGCTCAAGGTGTTTCATGCTGCCCGTCAGGACATCGAAATCTTCGTCAATGAGGCAGGCCTCGTTCCCACACCGGTCTTCGACACCCAGATTGCTGCAATGGTCTGTGGCTTCGGCGACCAGGTTGGTTATGAAGCCATCGTCCGAAAGCTCGCCAAGGCGCAGATCGACAAGTCCGCGCAGTTCACGGATTGGTCGCGCCGTCCGCTTTCGCAGCGCCAGATGGCCTACGCCCTGTCGGATGTCACGCACCTGCGGACAGTTTACGAAAACCTGAAAGCTGAAATCGATAAGGAGGGCCGTGCCAGCTGGCTTGAGGCCGACCTTGCGGAGCTTGCCGACCCCAATACCTACCGCGTCGACCCCGAGCAGACCTGGCGGCGCATCAAGGCGCGCATCCAGAACAAGAAGCAGCAGGCAACACTCATGGCCGTTGCCGCCTGGCGGGAACGGGAAGCACAGACCAAGAATGTCCCGCGCGGCCGTATTCTCAAGGATGACGCGGTTGCCGAAATCGCCATCCAGGTTCCCCAGAACAAGGACGCCCTGCATCAGCTGCGGCTGCTGCCTCGCGGCTCTGCCGAAAGTGTTATCGGCAGGGGAATTCTTGCCGCGGTAGCAGAAGGGCTGGCGCGAGATCCGGCAACCATTCCCCTCAACAAGGGACGTGGCGATGACATGACATCAGCCCAAGAGGCAGCGGCCGAAGTCCTCAAACTTGCCCTCAAGATCATATGCGAACGCGAGAATGTTGCGCCCAAGCTGATCGCCAACAGCAGCGACATTGATGCCATTGCCGTTTCTGACGAGGCGGATGTGCCTGCATTGCACGGCTGGCGCCGCTCACTGTTTGGGGAGCTCGCTTTGCAGATCAAGCACGGCAAGGCACTGATCGGCATGGAAAATGGCCGCGCCCGCATTGTGAAGCGCTAGGCTAGGCGCCCTTACCGATCACCACGCGCGGGCTGCGTCCGAGCTCGAAGGCCAGGCTCGCGAGACGCTTTTCGACCCTCTCGCCCATCAGGTCCTTGAGCTTGTTGGGAAGCCTGAGCGTCAGGTTCTTGCTGCCCTCCAACTCGATGCCGATCTTTGGCAATAGCCCTGGCATCGCCGCCGACAGGATATAGGCAAGCCTGAAGAACGAGCTCAGCAGATGCGCCCTCTCCATCTCTTCATCATTGAGGAGCCGCGTCAGATCATCCTTCATCGTCTCACCTTCGTAGCGGTAGAAGATTGTGAGTGCGAGAAAGACCCGCCCCGGGTGGTCGATGCCGACAAACGCAGCCTGCGAAATCATGCCCATGGAACGGTCGGCGCGATAATCGGGATGGGCGCGCCAGCCGATGTCCGCGAGAAGGCAGGCCGCGTAGCGTAGTCGCTTTTGGTCCTCGGTCTCCGGGATCCCTTTTCCGCCAAACACCGAGTCCAGCCAGTCACACAGTTCCAGTTCATGCTGAGGCGAACGCGCATAGCGCCGCGCGAAGTCCCAGCAGGATGACAGAAGCGCATCAAGCCGCGCCTTCTTTTCCGGCAGGTTTGCAAAGAGGAATCCTTCGCGAACACCGTAAACCGACATGACGACGTCACCAGGCTTGCCGTGCTCAAGCAACCGTTCCAGCACGAGAGAGCCATAGGGCATGGTGTTGGAGCGTGATTTCGAAACATCCTTGATGTTCTTGAGTGCTCCCGGCGAAAGCCCCGACACGAATTCAGAAATAGATCGCGCCTGCTGCCTCGTCATTGTGTAGCGATGCAGCACATGCAGCGGATAGCCAACATGCGCCAGATGCATCCGGGCGAGATTGCGCCAGGTGCCGCCAACTGCATAGAAGCTGCGCCCTCTGAGCTTTGTCAGAACCTTGGTGTCATCAAGATATTCGTCAATGATCTTGCGGGCCTTATCAATACTGCCGTTCGAGACGTCGATCAGGCGCAAGGGTCCAAGCGGAAGTGTCACCCCGTCCAGCAACTTGCCCTCATTGACGTCAATCAATTCAAGCGAGCCGCCTCCCAGGTCCCCCACCAGCCCGTCTGCATTGGGGATTCCGGCGATGACGCCAAGAGCGGCATAGCGCGCCTCTTCCTTGCCAGACAAAACGCGGATCTTTGAATCCAGCGCCTTTTCGGCTTCTGTGATGAAGTCTTCCCCGTTGCTCGCCTCGCGTGCCGCTGCAGTGGCAACAGCATAGACATCAACGCATTTCATCTGCCGACATAGTGTCTTGAACCGGCGCAATGCAGCCAGCGCCCGGACCACCGCCACGTCCTCGAGCTTCCCGGTGATGGCAATGCCCTTGCCCAGTCCGCACAGGATTTTTTCATTGAAGATGGGCGTGGGAGACCTGCGAAGCCCGTCATAAACCACGAGGCGCACGGAATTCGAACCAATGTCCACCACGGCAACCGGATTGTATTTCGGAGGTTCGGTGCGGAAACCGCTATGCCAACTCACTTTGACTTCTGCGCCTTCCTGCGGGGTTCCTTGATCTTGGGAGGCACATTACCAGCAATCGAACTGCCCCGTCCAGAAAGCGACGGATTGATCATGAAATAGTCGTGGGCGTTGAACGGTTCTTCGTTTGGCCCCGGCGTCACCCGCTGCCAGGTGCCGTCGGCGAGCAGTTCCCAGCTCTGCTGGTTATCCCTGAAATTGGCGACCATGATCTGGTCCAGCACCTGGTCATGGACCGTGGGGTTCTCAATCGGGATCAGCGTTTCGACGCGCCGTTGCAGGTTGCGCGGCATCCAGTCAGCCGACCCGATATAGACCCGCGCCGCCGGGTGCGGCAGGGCCGTGCCATTGCCGAAGCACACGATGCGCGAGTGTTCCAGAAAACGCCCGATGATGCTCCTCACCCGGATATTGTCTGAAAGTCCCGGAACACCAGGCCGCAGGCATGAAATGCCCCGAACAATGAGTTCAATGTTCACACCGGCTTGCGAGGCGCGGTACAGTGCGTCGATCACATCCGGGTCCACGAGCGAATTCATCTTGGCCCAGATGCTGCCGGGCCGCCCCGCCTTCACGTGCTCAATTTCCTCGTCGATGTGTTCGAGCAGCTTTGATTTGAGGTTGATGGGAGACAGCGAAATGCGCTCAAGCTCTTCAGGCTTGGCATAGCTTGAAATGAAGTTGAACAATCTCGCGGCATCGCGTGCCAGTGCCGGATCGCACGTGAAGAACGAGAGATCCGTATAAATCTTCGCAGTAATGGGGTGATAATTCCCGGTGCCGAAGTGCACATATGTGCGCATGCCGGAGGATTCCCGGCGAACGACCATGGAAACCTTGGCATGGGTCTTCAATTCGATGAAGCCGAAAACCACCTGCACACCAGCGCGTTCCAGGTCACGCGCCCATTGGATATTGGCCTCTTCGTCAAATCGCGCCTTGAGTTCAACGAGCGCCATGACGGATTTCCCGGCCTCCGCCGCCTTTGCAAGAGCTGCGACGACGGGAGAGTTGCGAGACGTCCGGTAGAGTGTCTGCTTGATCGCCACCACGTCCGGGTCGAGGGCAGCCTGGCGGATAAATTGCACCACCACGTCAAATGACTCGTATGGGTGATGAACAACAAAATCCTTCTGGCGCACAGCGGCAAAAATGTCGCCACCGTGGTCACGCACACGCTCAGGAAAGCGCGCAACGAAAGGTTTGAACTTGAGGTCTGGCCGTTCGTCGAGGATCAGTTGCGATGTATCTGCATAGCCGACAAGTCCGCTGCTCGTGACAACGATATCGGGCGAGACTTCGAGTTCCGAGGCAATGAAACTCACCAACGACTCCGGCAGTTCGGCGTCCACTTCCATGCGGATCACATTGCCGCGCCGCCTGAGCTTCAGCGCTGTCTCAAAGACGCGCACAAGGTCTTCGGCTTCTTCTTCGATTTCAATGTCGCTGTCCCTGATGATCCGGAACAGGCCCTTTCCGGCCACGTCATAACCCGGAAACAGCCGCGGCAGGAAATGACCGAGCATGACCTCGAGAGAAATGAACCTGATCTCCTTTCCGGGCAGCCTGATGAAACGTTCAAGCTGTGCCGGAATGGGCAGGAGCGCCCGCATGACTTCCGAAGTGTCACGGTTGCGCAGTTCCGCCGCCAGCACGAAACCGCGATTCAGCACAAAAGGAAATGGATGAGCCGGATCAATCGCGATGGGCGTCACCACGGGCAGGATCTGCTCAAGAAAACGCTGATCGAGAAATGTCTGGTCTTGGCGCGAAAGTTCCGACACGTCGATGATCGAAATGCCGTTCTGCCGCAACTCCTCGCGCAGTTGCAGCCAGCGCCGGTCCTGCTCGGCCACAAGCGCCCCGGCCTGAGTGTGGATCAGCGCGAGTTGTTCGGAAGGTGTCCGGCCGTCCTGGCTGATTTCTGCAATCTGTTCGCGGACCTGCCCCACAAGCCCGGCCACCCGCACCATGAAGA
>CAZUKI010000013.1:16095-23367 GCA_964620785.1 uncultured Aestuariivirga sp. | reverse complement strand
TCAGGTCGGCGGCAAAGATGAAGCTGCCCTTGAGGACGGGCACGACGAGCAGGCGATTGGGGTGGGAGGCGGCGATCTGGCGGGCCAGGGCCTCGATGCGGGTGCTGATTTCGGTTTCGGAAAAGAGGACGTCGATCGAATAGCCGTCAATTATATGGCGTGTCATTGCTCGGAGCAGGCGGTGTTGCAGTTGCGGGTATCGGCGGAAGTGCCTTTCCTGCATCTGAGACCAGTTCGTTCGCCTTGGCAAAGCGAATCTTCAGGTTCTGCGCAAGCTCCGGCGGGGCCTGGACGCGGGTGACAAAGCCGGTGGTCTCGCCGGCCCGGAGAGGCCGTGCGCCGGTATCGAGGTTCCAGCTGTAGAGTTCCTTGCCATCGGCCCCGAGCAGGGCAAAGCGCAGCCAGGGAAGCTTGCGCATGCCGTTCTCGACATTGCTGATCTCGCCCTTGACGGTGAGGATGCGCTTGCCGTCGATGATGGCGTGCTGGCTTTCGACGCGGCGGATCTCGAGGCCATAGACATTGACGTCGAGGCCCAGGGCCTCATAGGCGCGGTAGGTGATGGGAGCGGCGGCGACAATTGTCTCGGGCACCAGGGCCGCGGCGGCAACCGGTGAGACGAAGAACATGGCGAAGATGGCCCAGCTCCCCCAGCGCCGGCGCTGGGCGGAACGCTCGGCGGCAAACTGCGCCTGGGATTCGCGTGCGAGGTCAGCGAGGCGCCGAGCCTCGAATTCCGGGGCGTCATCATGCTCGATCACCCGTTCGAGGCCGCGCTCGCTGCCCCTTGCCGCGACGGCGAGGCCGCGCGATGTCCGCTCGACGACGTCGATGGGCTCAATGGTCTCGATCTCCATCCAGCGATGGCCGCAGGCACGGCAGACAGCCTCGGCGAGGCCCTGGGCCTCGCGGGGTGCAAGGTGTTTGCGGGTGGAGCAGGTGGGACAGTTGACGATCATGGATTTGCCGCAGCTAACTGCGTTTATGCTTAACGGCGGGTTAAGACCTGGCGGTGCATCCACATTCACAATGGCCAAGAAACAGATTGCCGAAGTGCTGAGGGTTGACAACATCGGGCTGCGCTATGGCGCAGGGCCTGAAGTCCTGAAGCATGTCTCGTTCCACATGCGGGCCGGTGACTTCATGTTCCTCACCGGACCATCGGGGGCGGGCAAGACATCACTGTTGCGCCTGCTCTTCCTGGCGCAACGCCCGACCAAGGGAACGCTCAAGCTGTTCGGCAACCAGATCGTCCACCTTGACCGCAGCGAGTTGCCGCGGGTGCGGCGGCGGATCGGCGTCGTCTTCCAGGATTTCAGGCTTCTCGATCACCTGTCGGTGTTCGACAATGTGGCCCTGCCGCTCAGGGTTGCCGGACAGAAACTGTCATCATACCGCCAGAACGTCCTCGACCTCATCGACTGGGTGGGGCTTGCGCCCAAGGCCGAGGTCCTGCCCGATACGCTGTCGGGCGGCGAGAAACAGCGCGCGGCCATCGCCCGCGCCGTCATTGCAAGACCCGACCTGCTGCTTGCCGACGAGCCCACGGGCAATGTCGATCCGGTGCTGGCGCGCCGGCTTCTGCATCTCTTCGCAGCCCTCAACAGCCAGGGCACCACCGTGCTGATCGCCAGCCATGACGAAAGCCTGATGAAGGCGATGCAGAAGCCGATCCTGCGCCTCGAGGACGGGGTGCTCCGGAGATGACGCAGGAAGTTGCAGCACCGGGCCCGCTGTTTCCGCGCGATGCAGCACCACTGCGCACGCTGGTTGCGGCCATGGCGGTGATGAGCTTCCTTGCGGTGCTGGCGGTCGGCGCCATCATCCTGATCGACCGGGCGGTCACGCACTGGTCGCGCGGCCTTGCCACGGAACTGACCATCCAGGTGCGGCAGGTTTCAAACCGCGACATGGAGAGGGACATCGAAACCGTTCTCGCCGTCATGAAGGGCACGGACGGGGTGCGCGAGGCCGAGGCGCTGCCGCGTGCCGTCTCGGAAGATCTCCTGGCGCCGTGGATCGGTTCAGAAGGCCTCGACAAGCTGCCGATCCCGCGTCTCATCCGCGTGGTCATCGACGAGAAAAAGCCACCCGACATGGCGGCGCTGGAAAAGTCGCTGGCCACCGCGGTGCCGCCGGCCCGGCTTGATTCGCACCGGCAGTGGGAAGCGGAACTGCGGCGCATGGCGGGCACGCTGTCCATTCTCTCGTGGCTGGTGCTTGGACTCATCGCACTTTCGGCGGTGACCATGGTGGTCTCGGCCTCGCGGGCGGTGCTTGCCGCCAATGCCGGCATCGTCGAAGTGCTGCACCTCGCCGGTGCCGAGGACAGCACCATCGCGCGAGCTATCGACCGGCGCTTCCTGTCGGCGGGACTTTCCGCAGGGCTGATCGGGCTGGCGGGCGGCATGGCGGTCTTTGCCCTGCTGGGCTTCTTCGGTGGCGCCGAGGCCAACGGCGTGGCGCTGGCAGCCCGCAGCCTGTTCTACATGCCGGGCGGTGACGAGCGCTACCTGCTGCTGTGGTTCCTGGCGGTGCCGCTGGCCGCCATCATCATCGCCCTTGCCACCTCGCGCATGACGCTGATGCGCATGCTAGGCTCGATGCCATGACCGTGCTCATCGCCCTGCGCTCACTGCTGTTCAATGTGCTGTTCTATGTGGTGCTGGTGCTTTTCCTGGTGGTGGGTTCGCCCATGCTGTTTGCCCCGCGCCGTGCCGCCATCGCGGCGCTGAAGCTGTGGGCTTCGACATCGCTGGTGCTGCTCAAGCTGGTGTGCGGCATCGGCATGGAAGTGCGCGGCCTCGAGCACATGCCCAAGGGGCCGCTGCTGGTTGCCGGCAAGCATCAATCCTTCTGGGAGACCTTCGCCATCCTACCGCTTCTCGATGACCCGTGCATGGTCTTGAAACGGGAGCTGACGCTGATCCCGCTGTTCGGCTGGTTCGCGCTGAAGTTCCGGATGATCGCCGTGGAGCGCGGGGCCGGTTCGCAGGCGCTGCGCAAGCTGATCAGGCGTGGCAAGGAAGAAGCGGCGGCCGGACGGCAGATCGTCATCATGCCGGAAGGCACGAGGCGCACACCCGGCGACCCGCCGGACTACAAGCCGGGGGCTGCGGCACTCTATGGGGCGCTCGGCGTGCCGTGCCTGCCCTTCGGGCTCAATGCCGGACTTTACTGGCCGCGGCGCAAGTTCCTGCGATATCCCGGCACCATCATCCTGGAATTCTGCCCGGTCATTGCGCCTGGCCTGGGGCGTGCCGAGTTCCAGAAAGCGCTTGAGGCGGCAATCGAAGGGGCCAGCAACAGGCTGCTGGCCGAGGCGAAACAAAACTAGAACAATTTCTGGACAGGGGCCCGGCAAGGACATAGATTTCAACACATGGACCCTGCCATTTCCCGCGATATCTGGGCGGCAAAGTACCGCTATGTGACGCCAGAGGGCGGCGCCGAGGCGTCGCTGGAGGAAAGCCTTGGGCGGGTGGCGCGGGCCGTCGCGGCGGCGGAAAAGCCGGCCGAGCGGGCGCGCTGGGAAAAGGACTTCCTCGCCCTCATGGAGGATCTCGCCTTCATTCCGGCCGGGCGCATCCTGGCGGGGGCCGGCACCAACCGGCAGGTGACGCTGTTCAACTGCTTCGTCATGGGTGGAATCGAAGATTCCATCACCGGCATCTTCGATGGCCTGAAGGAAGCAGCACTCACCCTGCAGCAGGGCGGCGGCATCGGCCATGACTTCTCGACGCTGCGGCCCAGGGGTGCGCTCGTCCACAGCGTCGGGGCGGATGCCTCCGGGCCCTTGAGCTTTATGGACTGCTGGGATGCCATGTGCCGCACCATCATGTCGGCGGGGGCGCGGCGCGGGGCGATGATGGGAACGCTGGCCTGCGACCATCCCGACATCGAGGACTTCGTCGATGCGAAGCGCGACAAGAGCCGGCTGCGCAACTTCAATGTCTCGGTGCTGGTGACGGATGCCTTCATGGAGGCGGTCGAGGCCGATGCGCCCTGGGCATTGCGCTTTGGCGGCAAGACCTACCGCACGGTGAAGGCCAGGGAACTGTGGCACCGGATCATGCAGGCGACCTATGACGTCGCTGAACCCGGCGTCATCTTCATCGACCGGGTGAACGACCTCAACCCGCTTTCCTATTGCGAGACGATCTCCTGCACCAATCCATGCGGCGAGCAACCGCTGCCGCCCTATGGCGCCTGCCTGCTGGGTTCGCTCAATCTCACGCGCTTTGTCACGCAGCCCTTCACGGAGAAGGCGGGGCTCGACGAGGCACGGCTTGCAGCGGCGACGGGGCTTGCCATCCGCTTCCTCGACAATGTTGTTGATGTCTCGAACTATCCCCTGCCGCAGCAACGCGCCGAGGCCTTCGCCAAAAGGCGGCTGGGGCTTGGCGTCACCGGACTTGCCGATGCCCTTGCCATGCTGGGGCTGCGCTATGGTTCGGATGAGGCGGCGGCGGCCACGCGGACATGGATGGCTGCCATCCAGCGCGCCGCAATCGCGGCCAGCGCCAGTCTCGCCGAGGAGAAGGGTGTCTTTCCGAAATTCGACATGCAGGCCTATCTCGGCACGGCCTATGGCGAAGAGTTGCCGCAGGAGTCACGCGCGGTGATCGAACGCGCCGGCTTGCGCAACGGCCTTCTCACCTCGATTGCGCCCACCGGCACCATTTCGCTGCTCGCTGGAAATGTCTCGAGCGGCATCGAGCCGGTGTTCAGCTTCACCCAG
The DNA here is from genome assembly GCA_964620785.1 of uncultured Aestuariivirga sp. GTDB lineage: Bacteria > Pseudomonadota > Alphaproteobacteria > Rhizobiales > Aestuariivirgaceae > Aestuariivirga. The sequence continues at coordinate 18,626 of CAZUKI010000013.1, read as the reverse complement.
GAGCGGCGCATCCTGGAGCGCGACGGCAGCCGGCGGACAGAACATCTCGAGGACTATGCCTATGCGCTGTGGCGGCGTGACAATCCCGGCGCTGAAATTCCCGCCCACATGGTGACGGTCTCCGACCTGTCGCCATCCGAGCACCTGAAGATGCAGCAGGCGGCCCAGGCCCATGTCGACAGTTCCATCTCCAAGACGATCAATGTGCCGGCCGACTTCCCCTTCGAGCGTTTCGTCTCCGTCTATGAGGAGGCCTATCAGCTTGGCCTCAAGGGCTGCACCACCTTCCGGCCCAACGCCGTGACAGGCTCGGTCCTGTCGGCGGGGCCTGAGGAAAAGCGGCTGTGCCCGTCCTGCGGCTCGCCAAATCTTGCCGCCAAGGAAGGCTGCATGACCTGTTCCGATTGCGGCTTCGCGCTCTGCGGCTGATCTTTGCCGTTGACGAAACGGGCGGAATGTTCTATATTTGTTCTCATGCTGATTCAAGGTTTCCCCGTCGCCGTGGCGCTGTCCTCCGACCCCTCCTTCAAGGACCGGTTCTGGTACTGGAGCGGGGCATCGGGACGAAAATACATCCACACTGTCTATCGGCCGGATGATTGCCCGCCGCTTCCCGGTGCTGTCTATGTGGCCGTGAAGCGCCGCGGGTCCTTGCGGATCGCGGTCAGTGTCGGGCGCTTCGGGCCGCTCTGGGACCAGACCATCGGCAGCCGCGAGATGCAGCGCTTTCGCCGGCTTGGCATCGATGAACTGCATGTCCACCTGCCCGGCCAGTCACCGGCCCGGGCCAGTGCCGTTCTGCAGGATCTGCGCGAGGCCTTTACGGACAGCGAGGCCCCGGCTTTTACTTCGCCGCCCTCTGCCCCCGTCAGCCCTTCACGAGCAGCCGCGAGCGCAGCAGCGTAGTCAGCAGGAAGCCTGCGGCAAAGCCGCCGAGATGGGCCCACCAGGCGACGCTCGGGCCGTTGGGATCGCTTGATCTCAGGCTCATGATCTGCAGCACGACCCAGCCGCCGAGCACGATGAAGGCCGGCAGCCTGAGCGGGAAAACCCAGGCCAGCACCAGGATCTTGGCGCGCGGATAAAGCAGGAAATAGGAAGCAATCACGCCGGAAAGGGCCCCTGAGGCGCCGACCAGAGGATCGTGGCTGTCGGGATACATGGCGACATGGGCAAGCGCCCCGGCAATGCCGCACAGGATATAGAACAGCAGGAAGCCGAAATGCCCGAAGGCGTCCTCGACGTTGTCGCCGAAGACCCAGAGGAAGGCCATGTTGCTGATGAGATGCAGCCAGCCGGCATGGAAGAACATGTAGGTGACAAGGGTGAGCGGCTCAGGCAGCGGATAGAAGGCGGGCGGCGCCTGGCGGGCAAAGTCAAGGAGTTCCGCCGGCACGACGCCATAAGCGGCATCGGCCGTGAACACCGCTGATTCACCACTGAATCCGCCGAAGATCGCAAAAATCAGTACACTGATGAAAATGATGGCGGCCGTCACCAGCTGCAGGCGGATGACGCGCAGCGGGTTTTCATCATGAAGGGGGACAAAGACCATCAGCCGTCCCTGGTCTGGCCCGGCTGCCAGAGAACATCACCTGCACCCATCGCATGATTGGCCCAGCGGCCGGCCACGAAGAGGAAATCGGAGAGGCGGTTGACATAGGCAATGGCCGGCTTGCTCACGGGTTCGCCGTCATGGGCGGCAAGGGCCACGATGAGGCGCTCGGCCCTGCGACAGACGGTGCGGGCCTGGTGCAGGAAGGCCGCCGCCGGATGGCCACCCGGCAGCACGAAGGAACGCAGCGGCGCTAGCTCGGCGTTGAGGATGTCGATGTCGCGCTCCAGGCGCGAGGCCTGCTCCGGCGTGACGCGCAACGGCTCATAGTCAGGCTTGGTGCCGCGATCCGGAACACAGAGGTCGGCGCCGAGGTCGAACAGTTCGTTCTGGATCTTGGCCAGCATGGCATCGAGCGGCAGCAGCGGACCTGCAACGGTATAGAGTCGCGCCAGCCCGATGGTGGCATTGGTCTCGTCCACCGTGCCATAGGCCTCGATGCGGGCGCTCGCCTTGGAGACACGCTCGCCGGTGCCGAGGGCGGTTTCACCCGCATCGCCGGTCCTGGTGTAAATCCGGTTCAGAACAACCATATGGCATGGGTTAAACCAAATCGGGCATGGCAGGAAGCAATCTTGCGCGCCGCGGCAAGAGCCGCAGGCTCTCCGGGCAGGTCCAAGATTTGGCTTGGCAGGACCGCGAATCAAGTTAGCTTATGCAAAAAGGAGGTTCCCATGCCGCGCCTCTTCACCGGACTGGAAATCCCGCCCGAAGTGGCGCTCGACCTCCAGATCATGCAGGGGGGCATCCCAGGTGCCCGCTGGATGGACCCCGACAATTATCATCTCACCATCCGCTTCATCGGCGACATCGATGCTGGCCTGGCGCGCGAAGTGACGCGCGCCCTCGAACAGGTGTCCTTCAAGCCGTTCAAGGTGAAGCTGAAGAGTGTCGGCGTCTTCGGCGGCAACAAGCC
>CAZUKI010000013.1:8822-15995 GCA_964620785.1 uncultured Aestuariivirga sp. | reverse complement strand
TATGCGGTGGAGGAATCCTACCTCGCGGGAGTGCCGGCATGAGTGATCGCAGCAATGAACGGTTGCAGGGTGCAGCCCGCATCAAGGCCCTGCAGGGGCTTTCCGGCTGGGAAGAGGTCGAGGGCCGCGACGCCATCAGCAAGACTTTCCGCTTCAAGAATTTCCGCCGCGCCTTCGGTTTCATGGCCGAGGCAGCACTGGTGGCGGAGAAGATGGACCACCATCCGGAATGGGCCAATGTCTATGGTAAGGTGGAAGTGACGCTCACCACCCATTCGGCCCAGGGTGTCACTCTGCTTGATGTGACGCTCGCTCAAAAAATGGACGAGATTGCAAAAGGTTAGGAAGCGTCACTGGAAGGACATTACGGCCCGGTAACTTGACGAAACAGGGCCGCAACTCCATATTTCCGGAGAACTTGCCACGAGGAGGGCAACACATGGCTGAATATCAATTCCCGACCCGGACGAGTACCGCCCGGACCGAGATCGACCAGGGCCTCCGGTCCTATATGATGGGCGTTTACAACTACATGGCGCTGGGTGTTGCCCTGACGGCAGCCATCGTCATGCTGGTTGCGTCAAACCCGGCGGCCCTTGCCGCCGTCTATGGCCTGAAGTGGTTCCTGTTCATCGCCGTGCTTGGCCTCGGCTTTTTTGCGCCACGCCTGATCTTTTCAGGCAACACGGCCATGGCCCATGCCGCCTATTGGGGTTATGCGGGCCTGTGGGGCCTGATGATCGCGCCCATGGTGGGAAGTTATCTCGCCATCGCCCCGACACTGGTGTTCCAGGCCTTCCTGATCACCGCCATCACCTTCGGCGCCACCAGCCTTGCCGGCTATGTGACGAAGCGTGACCTCTCGGGCTTCGGCGGCTTCTTCATGATGGCCTCGATTGGCATCATCATCGCCATGCTGGTCAACGTCTTCTTCTTCCAGAGCACGGCCTTCAGCCTGGTGACGTCGATCATCACGGTGCTGCTGTTCTCGGGCGTCACCGCCTGGGAAACCCAGCAGATCAAGGAAATGTATGTGGAAGGCGATGCCGCAGGCGTTGCCGCGGGCAAGTCGATCTTCGGCGCCTTCGCGCTCTACGGATCGTTCGTGACGCTCTTCGTGCACATCCTCAACATCATGGGGATCATGCGCAGCGAGTAAGCGCCCGCCACGACAAGACCAGTCAGGTCAAACTGGCAAACCCCGGCCCCGTGGCCGGGGTTTTTTCGTTGTGGGGGCAGTCAACGAATATCAGGCCACCGTTCTCAGGTCCCGGCGAGTTTCGGGCGCTTGAAGAGCACGCGGAGCACGGTGGCGAGGTCATTGCCGCGCTTGAGAATGAGGCCGCCCGGGGCCACCACGGAGAACTGCTGCTGCCTGCGGGCCAGCGCCGGGTCCTTGACGATGCGATAAAGCGGCTGTTCGCTGGCCCTGCGGAAGACAGAGAAGACCGCCAGTTCACGGCCAAAATCCAGCGCGTAGTCGCGCCAGTCGCCGCTGGCGACGAAGCGGCCATAGAGATCAAGCAGCAGGCTCATTTCGCGGCGGTCAAAGGCCACCGTCCGCACGGGGGCTGAAGGAAAAGCCAGAAGAACCGCCTCGCCTCCGCCCCGGAAACCGTCATCGGCACTGTTCTCCACAGGCATCAGGGCTCCGTCATTTCATCGATACATTGGGGTGCTTCGCTGGCCTTGGCAAGAGCGGGAGACATCGCCCCAAATTCCCATCTTTTGCCGCAATTCAACCTTGGAGCAGCCTGAATGGGGCACGATAGTTCCATCGTTGCCTCGATGGCCCGGCTGGTTCGCTTCGGTTCCCAAGCCCCCCAGCCCCCCGATGCCTCAATCTGGCCGGGCCGCACGCAAACTGTTTGTCTGTTGCGTCAGTTTGTCAGGTAAGTCAGTTTGTGAGGCGTACCCCAATGGCCAGCTGTTGCTGGCCATTTTTTTGTGGCCCTTGACCGGCCCCGGCCCCAACCCATATTTCGCGCCAAAGCAACGCGTTACAGGGTGATGCAAAGATGGCCGACGGCGGCGCGAAGAAGAAAAGCCAAAGCAAGGTGAGTATGGGCCAAGTCAGCATGGGCGAAGCCCAGCCCTTCCAGGCGGAAGTGGCCAAGCTCCTCAGCCTGATGGTGCATTCGGTCTATTCGGACCGCGATGTCTTCCTGCGGGAGCTGATCTCCAATGCCTCGGATGCGCTCGACAAGCTGCGCTATGAAGCGATCGCCAAGCCGGAACTGCTCGAGAAAGAGCCGGAACTTGCCATCCGCATCACCGCCGACAAGGCCGCAAAGACCCTGACCATCAGCGACAGTGGCATCGGCATGACGGCAGAGGAACTTGCCTCAAACCTCGGCACCATCGCCCGTTCCGGCACGGAAGCCTTCGTGGCCAAGGCCAAGGGCGATGTCAGTCTTATCGGCCAGTTTGGTGTCGGCTTCTATGCAGCCTTCATGGTGGCCGACAAGGTCGAGGTGACGTCACGGCGGGCCGGTACGGCAAAGGCGCATCTGTGGAGTTCCGATGGCCTCGGCAGCTTCACGGTGAGTGCGGCGGAAGCGGCAGGGCGCGGCACGACGATCGTGCTTCACCTCAAACCCGAAGCCGAAACCTATCTCGAGGAGTGGAAGATCGAGAGCGTGGTCAAGGCCTATTCCGACCACATCGCCCATCCGATTAGGCTTGCAGGCGAAGATGGCGAGGCGCGGCAGATCAATGCGGCAAGCGCCATCTGGGCGAGGCCCAAGGGCGAAGTCACGGCGGAACAGCACAAGGAGTTCTACCAGGCCATTGCCCATGCGGCGGGCGAACCGGCACTGACACTGCACTACAAGGCGGAGGGCCGCCATGAATACAACGTGCTGCTTTACGTTCCGGGCGAGCGGCCCTTCGACCTCTATGACCCGGAGCGCCGGGGCCGGCAGAAGCTCTATGTGCACCGCGTCTTCATCGCCGATGATGCGGAACTGCTGCCCGCCTATCTGCGCTTCGTGCGTGGTGTCGTTGATTCCGCCGACATGCCGCTCAACCTGTCGCGCGAGATGCTGCAGAACAATCCCGATGTCGCGGCGGTGCGCAAGGCGCTGACCAATCGGGTCCTGCAGGAACTCAAGAAGCTCTCGGAGACCGACAAGGAAGCCTTCGACAAGATCTGGAACCTGTTCGCGCCGGTGATCAAGGAGGGACTCTATGAGGATTTCGAACGGCGCGAGCAGATCCTCGACATCGCGCGCTTCCGTTCCAGCAAGTCCGAGTCGCTGACGCTGCGCGACTATGTGGGCGGCCTCAAGGAAAACCAGACGGCAATCTACTACATCACCGCCGAAGATGCGGCGAAGGCCCAGGCCTCGCCGCAGCTCGAAGGCTACAAGGCACGCGGCGTCGAGGTGCTGCTTCTCACTGATCCCGTCGATGGCTTCTGGGTGCGGAGCGGCGTCGGCTATGACGGCAAGCCCTTCGTTTCCGTCAACCAGGGGGCCAGCGACCTCGACAAGATCAAGCCGGCGGATGCCAAGGAAGATGCCAAGGCCGATGATCCGGCACTGGACAAGCTGATTGCCAGGCTGAAGGCCGCGCTGGGTGACAAGGTGAAGGAGGTGCGGGCTTCCGACCGGCTCACCGACAGTGCGGCCTGCATCGTCAATGACGGGCAACTGGATCGCACGTTGGAACGCTTGCTGTCGCGGCAGAAGGATTCAGGCGTTGCGGTGAGCGCCCCGGTGCTGGAGATCAACGGCAACCATGCGATGATCAAGGCCCTGGCGGGCAAGGCCGAAAGCGGCGGCGATCTCGGCGATGCGGCCCTTCTGCTGCTCGACCAGGCGTTCATCCTTGAGGGCGAGCAGGTGCCTGACCCGGCCGGATTTGCGCGGCGCCTGTCGGCGCTGATGGCAAGGCCCTAGCGCCCGGCTTACATTTCTTTCGAGCCTGAGGCGCAGCACATGGAAACGCCGATGTTGCAGCGGCGGCACAGTGCGGCGGTTTTTTCGGCTCGCACTTGAGCGGCAGCGCCAACATGCTATGCGGACCGCCCACGCAATCACGAAGGAGGATCATCATGGAGTTTTGCAAGACGCAAGGCTGATCCCCGGTCCCTCAGGGCCGGTGCCCTGAGCGGTTTCGCGTTCGACGCGCCAAAGGCGCACCCCCAAGTTTCAACGATCTGCTGCCACGGCCTTGAACAGTCGTGGTGCAATCTCATCCGTCTTTTCATGTTTCGCCGCGGACCCAGTGCCGCCGGCGCGAGGAACGTCCATGTCCATTTTTGGTAGCTGGCTGCAGCTTTTCCTGAAGCTGCGGCGCCGGCATCGCCCCAGTCCGAAGCCACGTCACGTGAGAGGCCGCAAGGCCCCGTCAGTGCGCGAGGCACAGCAGCTTTATGTGTCGGCGAACCGCCGCTTCATCCTGTGAGGAAGTCCGTCAGTTCACCTGCAGAAGGGCACTTCCGGCGCTTGCGGTGATGGCGGCCTCAAGCCGCGCCATGGCACGGGCAAGAGCAACCTTCGGCGGATGCGCGAGGCGCTGGGCAAGGTAAAGACCAGCCAGAAAATCGCCGGTGCCGTGGGGAACCGCGGCAAGGCGCCTTGCACTGTGGACCTGCACGGCATCACCGGCGACGAGCAGTGTCGCAAGATCGGCAGCCGCCGGCACTGACGTGACAAGGCATTCGGGCAAGCCGAGGCGCTGCGTGGCGGCAGTGGCGGTTCTTTCATCCGTCACTGCCATGCCGGTGAGGAAGGACAGTTCAAAGGCATTAGGTGTTGCGATGGTGGCAAGCGGCAACAAGCGCTCGCGCAGGGCCTCGGCCACAGGCCCGGGCACATAAAGCGCGCCATCATCACCGAGCACCGGATCGACAAGCACCATGAGCGCGGCATTGCGCTGCTTCATCTTCGCAAGCACGGCGGCAACGGCGGCAATCTGCTCGGCGTCAGCGAAATAGCCGGTCAGCACCGCCGCACAGGATGAAAGTGCCTCCAGCCGTTCGAGGTCGTCCAGCATGGCGCTGAGCAGCGCGGTGGACGTGCGGCTCACCGAAGGTTTGCCGTGGCCGGGGTGGAAGGAGAGGAGAATGGTGGGAAGGGCCAGAACCTCGTGGCCCTCGGCCTGCAAGGCAGGAACACTGGCGGAATTTCCGACAGGCCCGAAGACAGTCTGCGAGGAAATGGCGAGCACCCTCGCCATCAGATGATGTTTTTCTCGAAGAGCGGTTTCTTGTCCAGGACGCGCGAGAAGGAGAAGCGCGAGACATCGATGGTCCGGTAGGCGCCGAAGCAGATCAATTCGGCGACGGCATTGCCGCTGGCCGGCCCCTGCTGGATGCCGTGACCGGAAAAGCCGTTGGCGAAAATCAGGTTCCCGACCACCGGGTGGCGGCCATAGATGGCATTCTGGTCGAAGGCGTTATAGTCGTAGTGGCCGACCCAGCTTCCCACCACCTTGATCTCCTCGAAGACCGGCATGCGCGTTGCAAGCGGCGGCCAGATCCGTTCCTCGAACCAGTTGTGATCGACCTCCCAATCAAGAACGCTGGGTTCGTCGGCTTCGTCGGGGGAATTGCCGCAGAGAAAATTGCGGCCCTCGGGGCGCATGTAGACGCCGGAGATATCAACGGTGAGGGGGCCACGGTGCAGGGCCTCGCTGGCCTTCGGGCAGTCCAGCACATAGACATAGCGCTTGCGCGGGCCGACGGGGAATTCGATTCCTGCCATGGCCGCAAGGGCGCCAGCACCCCAGCCCGCAGCATTGACGATCTGGCCGACGCCGATGCTCTCGCCGGTGCTGAGGGTGGCCTGCGTCACGGCATCGCCGCTGCGTGTGAGTGCTGTCACCTCGGCGGAAATCAGTGTCACGTCCTGGGCCAGTGCGGCCTTCCGGAACAGGCTCATCATGGCATAGGGGTCGAACCAGCCTTCCCCGGAAAGGCCGAAGCAGCCGGCGGCCACGCCATCGGTTTCGAGATAAGGAAAACGCTGCTTCAGTTCGGCAGGCGAGAACATGGCGGTGTTGGCGCCGCAGGCCACCTGCGTTGCATGATTTTCCTCGAGCACCGGAACACCTTCCGGCGGGGCGAGGAGGAGATAACCCTGCTCCTTGAAGCCGACATCGGCTTCGGCGCCGAAAACCTGCTTCAGGTTGCGGATGAGCTTCAGGCCAAAGGTGGAGAGCGCGATGTTCTCGGGCGTCGAGAACTGCTGGCGCAACCCGCCCAAAGAGAGCGGCGTGCAGGCCCGGGTAAAGGTCATGTCGCGTTCAATGAGCGCGATCGAGCCCTTGAAACCATGCTGGCGGAGATAATAGGCGGTGGCACTGCCGACGATGGCAGCACCGACAATGACAACATCGAAGGAGCGCATGGTTTCCCTTGTGCCCGAGCGTGGCTTCCGGCTCAAGACGGTGTTGCCGCATGGGTCCCTGCAAAAGTCGGCTTAACAGGCCGCAAGGCAGAAGCTAGGGTCGCGCCATGACATTCAAACCCCTCCGTTCCGTGCTCTACATGCCCGGCGACAAGGCGCGCGTCCTGGAAAAAGCCAGGACGCTGGCGGCCGACGCGCTCATCCTCGATCTCGAAGACTCCGTTGCCCCGGAGCAGAAATCCGAGGCCCGAAACCTCGTTTCCGCGACCGTGAAAGCCGGCGGTTTCGGGCGCCGCAGCACCGTCATCCGCGTCAACGGGCTGCAATCGCCCTGGATCGAGGACGATTTCGCCATGGCGCGGCAGGCGGGGGCAGACGCCATCCTGGTGCCCAAGGTTGCAAGCCTGGCAGACCTCGCGCGGGCCGCGTCCCTGGCGCAGGGTGCGGCATTGTGGGCGATGATCGAGACGCCGCTCGCCATCCTCAACCTGGCCGAGATCGGCAGGGCCGCTGCGGAACACCGGCTCACCTGCCTGGTCGTCGGCACCAATGACCTCGTCAAGGAAAGCCGCATGAGTGCCGGCGAGCAGCGCCTCGCGCTGGTGCCGGCACTGTCGCAATGCGTGCTGGCGGCGCGGGCCTTCGCGCTGGCCTGTGTCGATGGCGTCTACAATGACATCAAGAACAGCGACGGTTTCGAAGCCGAATGCCGCCAGGGCAAGATGCTCGGCATGGATGGCAAGACACTCATTCATCCCTCGCAGATCGGTCCGTGCAACAGCGTGTTCTCGCCGAGCCCGGACGAGGTGGCCTGGGC
>CAZUKI010000013.1:0-8722 GCA_964620785.1 uncultured Aestuariivirga sp. | reverse complement strand
AGATCGGTCCGTGCAACAGCGTGTTCTCGCCGAGCCCGGACGAGGTGGCCTGGGCCAGGGGCGTTGCCGAAATCTTTGCCCGGCCCGAGAACGCCGGCAAGGGTGTCGTTGCCCAGGACGGCCGCATGGTGGAGCGCCTGCATCTCGAGATGGCACGGCATGTCCTCGGGATTGCCGAGGCAATCGGCGAGGTTCAGCCGTCATGAAATCGAGTAGCGGAAATTTCCTTGAAGACTTCCATGTGGGCCAAGAGATCCGGCACGCCACGCCGCGCACCGTGACGGTCGGGGATGTGGCGCTTTATGCGGCCCTCTATGGCACGCGCTTTGCGGTGCAGTCCTCCGATGCCTTCGCCAAGGCCTGCGGCTACTGGGCGGCACCGGTCGATGATCTCCTGGTCTTTCATGTGGTCTTCGGCAAGAGCGTGCCGGACATCTCGCTCAATGCGGTTGCCAATCTCGGCTATGCCGAATGTCAATTCCTCAAGGCGGTCTATCCGGGCGACACGCTATCGGCTGCGAGCGAAGTGATCGGCATCAAGGAAAATTCCAGCGGCGAGACCGGCGTTGTCCATGTCCGCACGACGGGCGCAAACCAGCGCGGCGAAGTGGTGCTGCGCTTTGCCCGCTGGGTGATGGTCAGGAAGCGTGATCGCGCATCGAAGATCGAAGGCGCGGCCGCACCGGCGCTGGCGCCGCTCGTCGATGCTGCGGCGCTGGGCACGGCGGTGCCGGAATTGCAGCACTATGACCGCGGCCTTGCAGGCAGCGCCCACGGCTTTGCCGACTATGAGGTGGGAGAACGCATCGACCACATGGACGGCATGACGGTCGAGGAGGCGGAGCACCAGCTTGCAACACGGCTCTACCAGAACACGGCGCGGGTGCATTTCAACAATCATGCAGAAGCGCGCGGCCGTTTCGGGCGGCGGTTGATCTATGGCGGGCATGTGATTTCACTGGCCCGCGCGTTGTCTTTCAACGGGCTCGCGAATGCCTTTCACATCGCGGCGATCAATGGCGGCCGGCATGTGGCGCCGCTGTTTGCCGGCGACACCGTCTATGCCTGGAGCGAGATCAAGGCCAAGGCCGAGATTCCCGGCCGCAGCGATGTGGGTGCCTTGCGCATCCTGACGCGGGCCAGCAAGAACATCGAGAGCGCAACGCTGCAGATCGAGGATGGTGGCGCCGACAAGGCGGGCGTCATCCTGGAACTGGACTACTGGGCAGTCTTGCCGCGCTGAGGCGCGTGCGGCTTGCCGCAGCGGATGCCTGCTAGATGTAGTTGGCGTCCATCAGCCAGAGCAGAATCGACACCGTGATGGCGGCAAGGCCAGTGCCGAGCGCGATGGCGCCGGAGACGGCGGGCACTGCTTCATCATTGCGCTGGGAAAACAGGAAGGCGTTGGCGCCGGTCGGCATGGCGGCAAAGAGCACGGCAATCTTGATCCACAGTGGCGGCAGCGTCACGGCATAGCGGCAAAGCAGGAAGACGATGATGGGCATCAGCACCATCTTGAGGCCGATGAGCGTGAACATGCCGTCCCAGGAGCCTTTCAGCGAATAGGCCGAGAGCGAAACGCCAAGGGCGAACAGGGCGGTCGGAACGCCGGCATCGGCCAGCATGGTCAGCATCTTGTCAGGAACGGGATGAAGGCCGAGGCCAGTGAAGCGCCAGATGGCACCGGCGGCGAGAGCGATGACGATGGCATTGGTGGCAAGCTGGGTTGCCAGTTCGCGGGCGGTGCGGGTGATGGAAAAGTTGCCAGAATGGCGGGCCAGTTCACGGTGCAGCGTTGCCGAGAACCACAGCACGGGCGCATGAATCGAGAGGATCATGCCAAGCGGCACGGCGATGCCTTCGCCGAAATGGGCGAGCGCCAGCGGCGTGCCGAGAAGCGCCAGGTTGCCGAAGCCGGTGGCCATGGAGGCGGCGGCACCACCGCTGTAGTTGAGACTTTCAACCGAACGCGAAACAAGGGCGGCGGCAAGCCAGGCCAGCGCCAGCCCGCCGAAATAGGCAATCCACAGGGCCCAGGGTGCTCCGGCCTGCTGCTCCATGCTGGAGACGGTGCGGAAGAGCAGAGCTGGAATTGCGATGTTGAAGACGAAGAGCGATATGCCCCGCCCGGCCTGGGCATCGATCACCCGGGCGCGCGCGAAGACATAGCCCAGGACAATGAGGCCGAAGACCGGAAGGACCGTGGTGATGATGGCATTCATCGGGTCTTGGGCGCGTGGTCCTCTCGTCGTCCGTTGGCGCTAGTTTGCTGCCGCGTTCACAGCCAGGAGCGCGCCGCCGCAGCCTTCTTCTCGAAGTCGTCGATGGATTTGGATTTTTCCAAGGTCAGGCCAATGTCGTCGAGGCCGTTCAGCAGGCAATGCTTGCGGAACGGATCGATGTCGAACTTGACCTTGCCGCCATCGGGACCACGGATTTCCTGGTTGGGCAGGTCGATGGTCAGGGTGGCGTTGGCGCCGCGTTCGGCATCATCGAAGAGTTTCTTCAGGTCGTCAGGCGAGACGACGATGGGAAGAATGCCGTTCTTGAAGCAGTTGTTGTAGAAGATGTCGGCAAAGCTGGTGGCGATGACGCAGCGAATGCCGAAGTCGAGCAATGCCCAGGGGGCATGTTCGCGCGAGGAGCCGCAGCCGAAATTGTCACCGGCCACGAGGATCTCGGCCTTGCGGTAGGCCGGCTTGTTCAGCACGAAATCAGGAATCTCGGCGCCGTCCTGGGTGTAGCGCATCTCGTAGAACAGCGACTTGCCAAGCCCGGTGCGCTTGATGGACTTGAGGAACTGCTTGGGGATGATCATGTCGGTGTCGATGTTGACGATGTTGAGCGGGGCCGCGACACCGGTGAGCTGGTCGAATTTCTGCATGGAGTGGTCCTTTACGCAGCGAGATTGACGGACGCGGCTTCATCCGCGCCCAGCATGAGATTGAGATTCTGCACGGCGGCACCGGAGGCACCCTTGCCGAGATTGTCATAGATCGCCATCAGCACCACCTGCCCGCGCTTCTCATTGGCAAAGACATGCAGGCGCATGTCATTGCTGTTGTTGAGGGCTTCAGGGTCGATTGCCGCGGCGCGCTCGCTCGTCTCCAGCGGTGCCACGGAAATGAAGCGGCTGCCGTGATACCAGGTTGAGAGTGCCTGGTGGATGAGGCTGGCGGTGACGCCGGCTTTCAGTTGCGAGGCGTGCAGCGGCACGGTGGTCAGCATGCCCTGGGCGAAATTGCCGACAGCCGGCTGGAAGACGACGTCGCGGGCAAGGCCGGTGTAGTGTTTCATCTCCGGCAGGTGCTTGTGATTGAAGGTGAGGCCATAGGGCATGAAGTGCGGTGCGGCAGCGCCCCTGGCTTCATAGTCTTCAATCATCTTGCGGCCACCGCCGCTGTAACCTGAAATGCCGGAATAGCTGAGGGCGGCATCCTTCGGCAGGAGGCCGGCGACGATCAATGGCTTCACAAGGGCGATGAAGCCCTGCGGCCAGCAGCCGGGGTTGGCAACGCGCGAGGCCGAAGCGATCTTGCGGGCCTGGGCCTGGTCGAGTTCGGGAAAGCCATAGGCCCAGGCGGGGTTCACGCGGAATGCCGTCGAGGCGTCGATGACGCGGGTCCTGGCGGTGGCATCGATCAGCGAGACAGCCTCGATTGCCGCCTCGTCGGGCAGGCAGAGGATGGCCACGTCAACGCCGTTCAGGAGTTCGCGGCGGGCGCCTGCGTCCTTGCGCTTCTCGGGGGCAATGGAAACAAGTTCAAGATCCGTCCGGCCTTTCAGCCGGTCGCGGATCTGCAGGCCCGTGGTGCCGGCCTCGCCATCGATGAAAACCTGGGGTTTTGTCATGGGCCGGGCATTTACGGCCTAAACCGCAGGCTTTCAACATGAATGGAAGATAAACGGCGGCCTCAGGATGGGTTCAGGGCCGGATCGCTAGAAAGGCTGACATCAACGGTGATCCGCACCAATGACGCAACTCAGGAAGGATACCACAATGTTTGCCAAGTCCCTTATCGCCGCCGCCGCCATCACAGTCGCCGCTGCCGGCATGGCCTCCACCGCAGAAGCCAAAGTGCACTTCGACGTCAATGTTGGCGTGCCCGGCATCTATGTCGGCCATGGCTACTACCCCGGCTATTACCCGGTCTACGATGATGGCTATTCTGATGGCTATTATGACGAAGACTGCGGCTGGAAGAAGGTCAAGAAGGTGAAGTGGCACAACGGCCACAAGCACGTCGTCATCAAGAAGAAGTGGGTTTGCTACTAAGCGCCCTGCTTCCCATATAGGATGAGTTCTCCCAACCCCGATCCCCTGCAAGAGTGAAGGATATGGAGACAGAAACCGGCTGGGCCCGCGCCCGGCCGGTTTTCCATTTCAGGAATGTCGTGAATGCCCCGGCGGCAATGCCGCTGGAGCCGTTATTCGCAAATGGTGCGGCAGTGGCCTTCGACGCCGTTGGTCATCGCCTGAACGGTCGTGTAGGCGGCAAGGCCACCGGCAATCATCGTCAGAAGAACCAGGCCCAGAAACACGCGGCGCAGAAAACGCGCATCAGCATGAACAGTCGTATTCACTATCTACCCCACCTGTAAACGCACCGGACAACCCCCGCTGCCCCGACTCATGCGTTTAACTTTCGCCCGTCTCTTTAGCGTAAAAAAAGGGTAAGGCAATGGTTAACGGGCTGTGTTGCCCCACCCTTCGGCAAGTGCTTGATCAGTCTTCGCGAATGTCGACGAAGCGGCCCGCGAGTGCGGCCGCTGCCGCCATCTGCGGCGAGACCAGATGGGTCCGCCCGCGATAGCCCTGACGGCCCTCGAAATTGCGATTCGAAGTCGAGGCGCAGCGCTGGCCGGGTTTCAGCTGGTCCGGGTTCATGCCAAGGCACATGGAGCAGCCGGGTTCACGCCATTCAAAGCCCGCCGCGGTGAAGATGCGGTCAAGGCCTTCGGCCTCGGCCTGGGCCTTCACAAGGCCGGAGCCCGGCACGATCATCGCATAGGCGAGGTTGCCGGCGATGCGCTTGCCTTCGACGATCTTCGCGACATTGCGCAGGTCCTCGATGCGGCCGTTGGTGCAGGAACCGATCCAGATCACGTCGAGGGGAATGTCGGTCATCTTGGTGCCGGGAGTGAGGCCCATGTATTCGAGGGCCCGCCACTTGGACTTGCGCTTGCCTTCGTCGGCGATGAGGTCGGGGTTCGGCACTTCGCCTGCAATGGAAACCACGTCCTCCGGCGAGGTGCCCCAGGAGACGATGGGCGGCAGCGAGCCGGCATCGAGCCTGACCACGCGATCGAAATGGGCGCCGTTGTCGGTGCGCAAGGTGTCCCAGTATTTCCGGGCCTTGTCCCATGCGGCACCCTTGGGGGCCATGGGGCGATCCTTGAGATAGGCATAGGCCTTGTCGTCGGGGGCGACCATGCCGGCGCGGGCACCACCTTCGATGGACATGTTACAGATGGTCATGCGGCCTTCCATGGACAGGGCGCGGATGGCGTCGCCTGCATATTCGATGACAGAACCTGTGCCGCCGGCCGTGCCGATTTCTCCGATGATCGCCAGGATGATGTCCTTGGCAGTCGAATGCGGTGGCAACTGCCCGTCGACCTGGACGAGCATGTTCTTGGCCTTTTTCTGGATCAGCGTCTGCGTCGCCAGGACATGTTCGACCTCAGAGGTGCCGATGCCGTGGGCCAGGGCACCGAAGGCGCCATGGGTCGAGGTGTGGCTGTCACCGCAGACGATGGTGGTTCCGGGCAGCGTGAAGCCCTGCTCGGGGCCGACGACATGGACGATGCCCTGGCGGCGGTCACGTTCATGGAAATAGGCAATGCCGAAGTCCCTGGCGTTCTGGGCCAGCGTTTCGACCTGGATGCGGCTTTCCTGTTCGGCGATGCCCTTGGAGCGATCAGTTGTCGGCACGTTGTGATCGACGACCGCGAGGGTCTTTTCCGGATGGCGCACCTTGCGGCCCGTCATGCGCAGGCCCTCGAAGGCCTGGGGGCTCGTCACTTCATGGATGAGGTGGCGGTCGATGTAGAGAAGGCTGGTGCCATCGGCCGCTTCATGGACCAGATGATCCTTCCAGATCTTGTCATAGAGCGTGGCCGGCCTGGTGGTCCCGGTCTGCGCCTTGCGGATGGCGGGCGCACTGCGTGCCGTCTTCTTCACGGCTTTCTTCGCTGGCTTCTTCACAGCCTTCTTGGCCGGCTTGCGGGCGGATTTTGCCGCCACTTTCTTCACGGGTTTTGACTTTGTCCGGGCTGCTGCCTTGATCTTTGCCCTGCTCGTCTTGCTGGCTTTTGCCTTGGCCTTGACCTTTGCCTTGCTGGCAGGTTTCTTCGGCTTCGCAACGGACTTCTTCTTGGCCTTCTTTGCCATGGGATGTTCCAGTGAGTTGAATTTGGCCGCTATCTATGGCCTTTGTCCGGCCAAGTCAAAATAACAGGCCGCGCCGGCACATGCTGTCAAAGCATGGCCGACAGGGCATCGCTTGCAAGGATGGATGGGGCTGGCCCGAAAGCGCGTCAGTCCCTGCCGATAAAGTCAGACTTCTCGAGCTTCACGCCTTCGTGGCGCAGGATGTCATAGGCGGTCGTCATGTGAAAATAGAAGTTGGGCAGGGCGAAGTTGAAGAGATAATCCCGGCCTGACATGCGGCGCTCAACATTGCCGGTCGGGAAGACGATCTCCTTTGCTTCCGTGCCGTCGATGGCGGAGCGCGGAAAGCCCTCGATGAACTTCAGCGTGAAGTCGATGCGCTGGCGCAGGGCCGCAAAGCTGTCGTCCTTGCCGTCGAACTGCGGCACGGCGGCGCCCGACAGGCGGGCTGCGACGCGAACCGGAAAATTGCAGGCGGCACGCACCTGCTCAGCCAGTGACCACATGTCGGGATGGAGGCGAAGGCCAAGAAGGTCGGCGGGTGCCGTGGCCTTGGCCGCGGCATGGGCTTCGGCCTTGTCGAGAATGCCGCGCAGATTGTTCAGCATGCGCACAAAGACCGGCACTGAGACATCATAGATCGAGAGAGACATTGGAAGCGTTCCTGGAGTTCAGTTGAGACGGGGCAGACTAGCCTGCGCACCACTGCCTAAAAAGGGGCATCGCCCGCGGGGAAGAAAAAAGGGCCGGCCCAAACAGGCCAGCCCTTTATGAATTCAGATACTCAGAAGGTTCAGGCCTGCTTGGCGAGCCGGTCCTGGGCCTGCTTCACCCACTTTTCCTTCTTGGTCTTGCCCTTGAGGCCAAGCTTCTCGTCGAGCGCGAAAATGGCGCCGTCATCGAGTTCGGCAATCTGCTTGAGCGAAGTGATGCCCTCGGCAGCGAGCTGTTCCTTCACCTTGGGGCCGATGCCAGCGATGTGCGAGACATCATCGGCAGCGAGTTCCACCTTGGCGGCGGCGGGTGCTGCATCAGCAACATCATCGAAGCGCTGGTCTTCGGTGATGCGGGCGGATTTGCCGGTGCGGCCCTTGAGGTAATAGAGCTTGGCGCGGCGCACCTTGCCGTGGCGCACGACCTTGATCGAGTCGATCAGCGGCGAATAGACCGGGAAGATACGCTCGACACCTTCTCCGTAGGACAGCTTCCGCACCGTGAAGTTCTCGTTGAGGCCGCCACCGGAGCGGGCGATGCAAACGCCTTCATAGGCCTGCACGCGGGTGCGCTCGCCTTCGACCACCTTGACGTTGACGATGACGGTGTCGCCGGCGTTGAAATCCGGGACCGGGCGCTTGGCGACAACGGCGGCCATCTGCTCGGCTTCGAGCTGCGCAATGATGTTCATAGCAAAATTCCTTTTTGGGAGTTGGCGGGCTTAAAGCGGTTGCCAGTGGAAAAGTCAACCTTTGGGGGGGCGGGTCGCCGCCCAGAGATCGGGGCGGCGGGCCCTGGTCAGCGCTTCGCGCTGCTCCTTCTTCCAGCGGGCGATGGCCTTGTGGTCCCCGGACAGGAGAATCTCGGGGATTTCAAGGCCTTCCCAGCTATTGGGCTTGGTGTAGTGGGGGTGTTCGAGAAGGCCGTCGGAAAAGCTCTCCTCGGCGGCGCTCTCAAGTTTGCCCATGACGCCGGGAAGCAGGCGCACCACGGCATCGAGCAGCACCTGGGCTGCCGGTTCGCCGCCTGACAGGACATAATCACCGAGCGAGACTTCGCGCAGGCTGCGGCGCGCGATGACGCGCTCGTCGATGCCTTCAAAGCGGCCACAAATGATGAGGCAGCCAGGTTCGCCGGCGAGTTCGGCAACGAAGCGTTGCGTCAGCGGTTCGCCGCGCGGGCTCATGAGCAGGCGCGGGCCGACATGGGGCGTTGCGTCAATGGCGGCAGCCAGCACGTCGGGCTTCAGCACCATGCCGACACCACCGCCTGCCGGATGGTCATCGACGGTGCGGTGGCGGTCGGTTGCGAAGGCGCGGATGTCATGGGCTGCAAGGCTCCACTTGCCATCGCTCAGGGCGCGGCCGGCCAGGGAATGACCGAGGGTTCCGGGAAACATCTCGGGAAACAGCGTCAGGATGGTGGCGGCGAAGGCCATCAGTGGTGCTGGTCCTCGCGGCTTGCCGGATCGAGAAAGCCTGCGGGCAGCGCCACGGTGACGGCATCTCCCACGGTTTCGATGAAGGCGGCGGGCACCAGTTCGCCATTGGCGAGTTCCATGAGATCACCTGCCCCGTAGTTCTCGATCGCCGTCACCTTGCCGAGGCTGGTGCC
>CAZUKI010000012.1:22447-23661 GCA_964620785.1 uncultured Aestuariivirga sp. | reverse complement strand
AGGATCGACTTCTTCGGATTGATGCCGGCGGCGATATAGGCGGCAGTGACGGCGCGGATCGACTTGCGCAGCGTGTCGGGCCCGCCCCACACCGAAAGGGCCTGGGTGATGGCATGCATGTCCACGACGCAATAGAGCGTCTCGTGGGTGTCCTGCATCTTCACCCAGTTCAGCATGGCACCGAGATAATTGCCGAGATGGAGGTTGCCTGTCGGCTGCATGCCGGACAACACGCGGGCTGCGAATTTGCTCGCAGGTGAACTCATGGTTTGGACCCTTTATGAACATGGCCTTCGCTGCCGGCCTTGGACGGGCGGCGGCGCGCCGCGCCTTATGCCGGGACGGACCGGAAATGAAAAGCCCTATCTGTGCCGGGGCTTATCGGCGAAGCGATGAGGCCAGTTCCGAAAACCGGAAGGCGCCCGTCACATGGGCTGCGGCGAAATAGGCTGCTGCTCCTCCGAAGCACATGAGTGCCAGGCCCCACAGGGCCGGTCCAAGCCCGGCGCGCTCGGCGTAGTTTCCGGCGAGCAGCCAGTTGAGGCCGAGCAGCACGGCCGTCATGACGACGAGCGAGATGACCATGCGTGGCAGGCGCGATTTGAAGCGCGGGTCCGAGGCATAGTCGCCACGCCGCACCGCGGTTGCAATCAGCAGCACGGCATTGACCCACGAGGCGATGCTGGTTGCGAGGGCAATGCCGATGTGCGCCATGTAGCGTGACAGGATGAGGCTCGCGGCGATGTTCACGGCCACCGCAATGATGGCGAAATACATCGGCGTCTTGGTGTCCTCGCGGGCATAGAAGCCCGGCTGGAAGATCTTGGTCAGCGTGAAGGCCGGAAGGCCCAGCGCGAAGGCCGCCAACACGGGCGCCACGTTGAAGCTGTCGGCGCGCGTGAACTCGCCATGCTCGAAGACCGTGTGCAGGATCGGCCTGCCGATGATGATGAGGGCGGCCGCTGCCGGTAGCGTCAGGAACAGCGCGAATTCGAGCGCCCGGTTCTGGCTGTCGCGGGCCCCGCGTTCATCGCCGGCCCGCAGTTTTCGGGAAAGCGTTGGCAGCAGCACCACGCCGATCGCCACCCCGATGAGACCCAGCGGCAGCTGGAACAGGCGGTCGGCATAATAGAGAAAGGCAACGCCGCCCGAGAAGCCGGTGGCCAGCATGGTCGCAATGAGCAGGTTCACCTGTGTGATGCCGCCGGAGATCA
>CAZUKI010000012.1:13299-22347 GCA_964620785.1 uncultured Aestuariivirga sp. | reverse complement strand
GGCATGAAGATCATGGCCAGCGCACAGAAGATGATCATCCAGGTGAAGACCACCGAGAGCGTTTCGCGCCCGAAGGCATAGGCCTTCTCGGCGCCCTCGGCCTCCGCCTTTCCGGCAAACTGCGGCACGAAGGCGTTGTTGAAGGCCCCCTCGGCGAACAGGGCCCGGAACAGGTTGGGCAGGCGCTGGGCCACGAAAAAGGCTTCCGCCACCGGCCCCGTGCCCACCGTGAAGGCGATGAGCTGGTCGCGCACGAAACCGAGGAGGCGGCTCACCAGCGTGAGGCCTCCGACTTTCATGGCAGATTGCAGAAGCGACATGGATCAGGACTTGTTGAGGACGTCGTAAAGCGCGGTTTCTATCCGCTTCGCCCGGGATTCGCTCTCGATTTTTGCCCCCGTCAGGTCAGTGACATAGAACACGTCGATGGCCTTTTCGCCGAAGGTCGTCACATGCGCCGAGGCGATGTTGAGGTTGAGTTCGAACAGCGCCTGCGTCAGGTCATGCAGCAGGCCCACCCGGTCGCGGCCATTGATCTCGATCACCGTCTGCTTGTTCGATGAACTGTTGTCGATGATGACGCGTGGCGGCACCTCGAAGGCCGCCACCCGGAACTCCGGCTTGCGCGCCTGGGCCATGGCCTCCTTGAGGCGAAGCTGTCCCTTCAGCGCCCTGGCAATGGTGTCGGCGATGCGCTTGGCCCGCCGCGTCTCGTCGGCCTCGTCCTTGAACTCGCGCTGCAGGAGGATGGTGTCGAGCGCCATGCCCTCGTTGCTCGTGAAGATCTGCGCCCCGATGATGTTGCCGTTGGCTGCCGCACAGGCTCCGGTCAGGGTAGCGAGAAGGCGCGGATGATCCGGCACATAGACGGTGATTTCGGTCACCGCCGCAAAGGCATCGGTGCGGAAGTCGGTGGTCACGTCCCGCGGATTGGCGCGGGCGATCAGGGCGTGGTGGCGAAGCTGCTGCTCCAGCGGCACGTTCAGCCAATAGGCATCATAGTGCCGCTGCATCAGGGCCTGCTTTTCCGCCTCGTCGATGGCGCCAAGCCTCGACAGGAAAAGCTGCTGGGCGTCCGCCACGCGTTCCTTGCGGCTGATGGCGGTGTGGCCGCCGGTCAAGAGCGGTTCGGCCTCGGCGTAAAGCGTGCGCAGCAACTGTCCTTTCCAGCCGTTCCATACACCAGGCCCCACGGCGCGGATGTCGGCGACCGTGAGGATCAGGAGCAGCTTCAGGCGCTCCGGGCTTTGCACCACGCCGGCAAAGTCCTGGATGGTCTTGAAGTCGTTGAGGTCGCGCATCTGCGAGGTCTCGCTCATCAGCAGGTGATGGCGGATGAGCCAGGCCACGGTTTCCGTTTCCCCGGCATCGAGGCCGAGCCGCGGACAAAGCTCGCGGGCGATGCGTTCACCGGCAATCGAATGGTGCTCGGGCCTGCCCTTGGCAATGTCGTGCAGGAGGGCCGCCACATAAAGGGCGCGCCGCGAGGTCAGCGTCGGGAACAGTTTCGCCGAGAGCGGATGGTCATCGGCAAGGTCGCCACGTTCCAGCGCCTTGAGCACGCCCACCGTGCGGATCAGGTGTTCGTCCACCGTGTAGTGGTGGTACATGTTGAACTGCATCATGGCCACGACCTTGCCGAACTCGGGCAGGAAGCGGCCGAGGACTCCCGCCTCGTTCATGGCCCGCAGTGCCGCCTCGGGTTCGCTGGCAGTCAGCAGCATGTCGAGGAACAGCCGGTTGGCATCCGGTGCGTTGCGCACCTTGTCGTCGATCAGCCGCAGCGCCGCCCCGACATCCTTGAGCGCGTCAGGATGGATTTCGATGCCCTTCTCGGCGGCCAGTGCAAAGAGCCTGATGATGTTGACGGGTTCGCCGCTGAGCACGTTCTTCCGCTCGAGGGTGAGCCGCCCCATGTCCATGGCGAAGCCTTTCGGCAGCTTGGCCATCGACAGCCTGCGTGGCAGCAGCCGGTTGAACATGCGTCCAAGGCTTGGCGCATCCTTGAGGTGCTTGGCCTCGAGGCTGGCGCAGAAGATGCGCGTCAGGTTGCCGACTTCGCGGGCCACCAGGAAGTAGTGGCGCATGAAGCGCTCGACGGCCCGCAGGCCTTCACCATGCGACTTGTAGCCAAGGCGCCCGGCGAGATCGCTCTGGCGGTCGAAGGACAGCTTGTCCTCGCCGCGCCCGGCCAGGAAATGCAGGTGGCAGCGCACCGTCCACAGGAAGTCCTCGCATTTCTGGAAGCGCTTCAGTTCCGCCTGGGTGAAGACGCCGCGTTCCGCCAGTTCGCCCGGTGTTTGCGCATCAAAGATCGCCTTGGCGATCCAGAAGAGCGTGTGCAGGTCGCGAAGCCCGCCCTTGCCGTCCTTGATGTCAGGCTCGACCGCATAGCGGCTGGCGCCGTGCTTCAGGTGGCGCTGGTCGCGCTCAGCGAGCTTGTCGGCAACGAAGGCTTTGACGCCCTTCTGCATGATGTTGCGGCGGTAGCTCTGCTGCATGTCGGCAAACAGTGCCTGGTCGCCGGTGATCAGCCGCGCCTCGAGGATCGCCGTCATGATGGTGTTGTCGGATTTTGCATAGGCGAGGCAGTCCGCCACGGTGCGCGTCGAGTGCCCGACCTTCTGGCGCGCATCCCACAGCGCATAGAGCATGAACTCGATGACGGCGTTGAGGGCGGGCGAGACCGTGTTGGCAGTGAGGAAGAGGAGGTCGATGTCGGAGCCCGGCGCCAGGGTGCCGCGGCCATAGCCGCCGACGGCGATGACGGAAAGCCCTTCGGCCGCCTTGCCCGCACCCAGCGTTGCCGCCGCAAAGTGAAACAGCCCGGTGATGATGTTGTCTTCGGCCGCGGCGAGGAATTCAGCACAGGCTGTGCCGCGGCCAGTGCGGATGAGGTCGGCCTCGGCAGTCTCGCGCACCTTGTCGAGGTGCTGCCGCGCCAGCGCCGAGACTTCATTGCGCAGCTTGAGCTTGTCGGGGGCCGCGACGTCGAGTGCTGCCAACGTCACGGAAAAATCAGGTGGTGTCGCAAAGGAAACGAGTCGCTTGTCCATCAGCCATGTTCCGTGTCGCGGGCCAGCCGCTTCAATTCATAGAGCGCCGCCTGGGCATCGCGCGGGCTCAGCGTGTCGGGATCGATCTTCTGCAGGGCCTCCTGCACGGCATCGCTGCGTGGCGGGTTGGCCTTGCGCGCTGTCGCCTCGAACAGTGGCAGGCCCTCGAGCAGCTCCCCAACCTGGCCGCCATCGCGATGCTGTTCAAGCTTTGCCAGCACATCCTGGGCCCGGGCAATGACGCTGGCCGGAAGTCCGGCACGCTTGGCCGCCTCGATGCCGTAGGAGCGGTTGGCGGTGCCCTTCGTCACCTGGTGCAGGAAGATCACCTCGCCGTTCCATTCCTTGACCGCCATGGTCATGCAGCGCAGCCGCGGCAACCGTTCGGCAAGCGAGGTCAGCTCATGGTAGTGCGTGGCAAAAAGCGCCCGCGGCCTGTTCACATCATGCAGATGTTCGAGCGTGGCCCAGGCAATCGAAAGTCCGTCATAGGTTGCGGTGCCGCGCCCGATTTCATCGAGGATCACCAGTGAGCGCTCCGTCGCCTGGTTGAGGATCGCCGCTGTCTCCACCATCTCGACCATGAATGTCGAACGTCCGCGCGCCAGGTCATCGGCAGCTCCGACGCGGCTGAACAGCCGGTCAACAGCTCCGAGATGGGCAGCACTGGCCGGCACGAAGGCACCCATCTGGGCGAGCACCACGATCAATGCGTTCTGGCGCAGGAAGGTGGATTTGCCCGCCATGTTGGGGCCGGTCAGAAGCCAGAGCTGGGTCGTCTCGTCCCCGAGGCCGCAATCATTGGCCATGAAACGGGCCTCGCCTGATTTCGCAAGGGCATCCTCGACCACAGGGTGCCGTCCATCCTTCACGGCAAAGGCCAGGCTGTCGTCAACCACTGGCCGCACATGGTTCTTTTCCCGCGCCAGATGGGCGAGTGCGGAAAAACAGTCGATCTCGGCGAGTGCCGCTGCACCCTTCGACAAGTTGCCTTGCTCGGCCATGAGGCGCTCACTGAAGCCTGCGAACAGTTCGAGTTCGATGGCAAGGGCGCGTTCTGCCGCCTGGGCGATCTTCTGCTCGAGGCCTGCAAGTTCCTCGCTGGAAAAGCGCATGGCCCCCGCCATGGTCTGGCGATGCTGGAAGCGCGTGGCGAGTGCAGGGTTCTGCATCTCCTCTGCCTGCGCCGCCGGAACCTCGATGTAATAGCCAAGGACGTTGTTGTGGCGGATCTTGAGGGCCTTCACGCCCGTCTGCGACACATAATGTGATTGCAGCCCGGCAATGACGCCGCGTGTCTCGTCGCGAAGCCTTCGGGCCTCGTCGAGCTCGCCATGATAGCCCGTGGCAATGAAGCCGCCGTCACGCGCCAGATGCGGAAGTTCGGGAGCAAGGGCGCTTTCAATATCGCGCGCCAGTGCCAGCGGCAGCACCGCAATTTCGCTGCAGGCCTGTTCCACGAGTTGCGGCAGTGCCTTGCCGCCAAGCCCGCCGGCAATATCGCGCGCCGCCATGATACCGGAGGCCAGCGCCGCGAGGTCGCGTGGCCCGCCGCGCCGCGCCGAAAGCCGCGCCAGAGCCCGTTCGATATCCGGAAGGCGGCTGAGGCTGGCGCGTGTGCGTTGCGAAAGTTCCTTGTCGTCGAAGAACAGGCTGACGCCATCGAGCCTTGCGTTGATGTCGCCGACATGGGCGAGCGGCCTCGACAGGAGCCCATTGAGGCGGCGCGCCCCCGCCGATGTCACTGTGCGGTCAATGGCGGCAAGCAGGCTTCCCTCGCGCTTGCCCTGCAAGGTGCGGGTGAGTTCCAGGTTGTTGCGTGTTGCCGCATCGATAAGGAGGCCCTGCTCGGTGCTGTCGAGGCGCGGCTCACGCAGGAACGGCATCTGCCCCACCTGGGTGAGGCTGATGTAGTCGAGCAGCGTGCCGAGCGCGGCAATCTCGGCCTTGCCGAAATGGCCAAAGCCCTCGAGCGAAGCGACATTGAAATGCGCCTTGAGGCGATGCTCCGCGCCAAGGCTGTCGAAACGGCTGGCCGGCAGCGGCGACAGTGCCGCACCACTTTCGCCAAGCAGCCGTTGCACGGCAGGATCGCCCAGCGTTGCATCGGCAACGATGACTTCCGATGGCTGCAACCGGGCGAGATCGGCGGCAAGGCGCGCCTGCTCCGTCTGGGTGACGGCAAACTCCCCGGTTGAAATGTCGGCAAAGGCCAGGGCCATCATCCCCTGTCCCTTGAAATGGCAAAGGCACGCCAGGTAGTTGCTCGCCTGTCCGTCGAGCAGTGTCTCCTCGGTCAGCGTGCCGGGCGTAATGAGCCGCACCACATCGCGCCTGACCACCGCTTTGGTTCCGCGCCGCCGCGCCTCGGCGGGGTCCTCAAGCTGTTCGCAGATCGCCACCTTGTGGCCCTGGCGGATGAGCTTCTGGAGATAATGGTCAACCGCATGCACGGGAACGCCGCACATCGGAATGTCCTCGCCCAGGTGTTTCCCGCGCTTGGTGAGCGCGATGGCCAGCGCCGCCGAGGCCTTTTCGGCGTCGGCAAAGAACAGCTCGTAGAAATCTCCCATGCGGTAGAAAAGCAGGATGTCGGGGTGCTTCGCCTTGACCGCGAGATATTGCGCCATCATGGGAGAGGTCTTGTGGTCCGCGGCGGCAGCGGGCTGGGCGTGGGCGTCCATGGCGCCCATCTAGAGCAAATCCCGGAAAAGTGGAAACCGCTTCAAAACCGTCTCGGCGGCGGGCGCGGCAGCGGAAAATCGCATGTTTCCGCGAGCCGTCTTTCAATTGTCCGCAGCTTCGGGCAAAAGAAGGAAAAACAACAGATTGTGCCAGGTAAAGTCCAGGAATCGTGATGTCTGAAACGCCCCGCAAAGCCGCCCGCCGCTCCAGTGTGACCGATGAGGAGGCGCTGCAGTTCCACCAGCGGGGAAAACCCGGCAAGCTCGAAATCACCCCGACCAAGCCGATGGCAACCCAGCGCGACTTGTCGCTGGCCTACAGTCCCGGTGTTGCCGTTCCGGTCAAGCGCATCGCCGACAATCCCGACCTCGCCTATGACTACACCGCCAAGGGCAACCTGGTCGGGGTCATTTCAAACGGCACGGCGATCCTTGGCCTCGGTGACCTGGGGGCGCTCGCCTCAAAGCCGGTGATGGAAGGCAAGGCCGTGCTCTTCAAGCGCTTCGCCGATGTCGATTCCATCGACCTTGAAGTCGACACCAAGGACGTTGATGCCTTCATCGCAGCAGTGCGCTACCTCGGCCCCACCTTTGGCGGCATCAATCTCGAGGACATCAAGGCACCTGACTGTTTCGTGATCGAGCAGCGCCTGCGCGAACTCATGGACATTCCGGTTTTCCATGACGACCAGCACGGCACCGCGATCATCGCCACGGCCGCCCTCATCAATGCCCTCCATGTCACCGGGCGCTCGCTCAAAGATGTGAAACTCGTCTGCAATGGGGCGGGCGCATCGGCCATTGCCTGCATTGAACTGGTGAAGTCGCTCGGCGTTCCCAACCAGAATGTCACCCTCTGCGATTCCAAGGGTGTGATCTACAAGGGCCGCACCGAAGGCATGAACCAGTGGAAGTCGGCCCACGCCATCGAGACCAAGGCCCGTTCACTGACCGATGCCATCGAGGGTGCCGACGTCTTCTTCGGCCTGTCGGCAGCCGGTGCGCTCACGCCCGACATGGTCAAGCGGATGGCCAAGAACCCCATCATCTTCGCGCTCGCCAATCCCGATCCGGAAATCTTGCCTGAAGAAGTGGCGGCAGTGCGCAACGACGCCATCATGGCAACCGGCCGCTCAGATTATGCCAACCAGGTCAACAATGTCCTGGGCTTTCCCTATATTTTCCGCGGCGCCCTCGATGTCCGCGCCCGCACCATCAACGACGAGATGAAGATCGCCGCCGCCAATGCCCTCGCCGACCTGGCGCGCGAGGACGTGCCCGACGAGGTCGCAGCCGCCTATCATGGCTCCAGGCTGACCTTTGGCCGCGACTATCTCATTCCCGTACCTTTTGATCCGCGCCTGATCTCGCGCATTCCCGTGGCGGTGGCCAAGGCCGCCATGGATTCCGGCGTTGCCCGCCACCACATCGCTGACCTTGAAGGCTATGCCCAGAGATTGTCAGCGCGCCTTGATCCGCTCGCTGGCACCCTGCAGACGGTTTTCAACCAGGTCCGCGCCAATCCCAAGCGTGTGGTCTTCGCCGAGGGCGAAGAGGACCGCATGATCAGGGCCGCCAACGCCTATGCCGCGGCGGGCCTTGGCCAGGCCATTCTCATCGGCCGTGAGAACGTGATCGAGGATGCACTCAAGGCGTCCGGCCTCGAACTCAACGAGCACGTCGTGGTCACCAATGCCCGCATCAGCGAGCGCAACACCGACTACGCCAATCATCTCTACCGGCGCTTGCAGCGCGACGGCTTCCTGTTCCGCGACTGCGTGCGCATGGCCAACCAGGACCGCAACGTCTTCGGCGCCTGCATGGTGGCGCTGGGCGATGCCGATGCCATGGTGACGGGCCTGACCCGGAACTTTTCCGTTGCCCTCGACAACGTCCGCCGTGCCGTCGTCGAATTGCCGGGACGCACCGCGATCGGTGTCTCCATGGCTTTGGTGGGCGGGCGCACCGTCTTCATCGCCGACACATCGATCCACGAACTGCCGGATTCGGAAGTGCTGGCCTCGATCGCCATCGAGGCTGCCGGCGTGGCGCGCCGCTTCGGCTATGAACCGCGCGTTGCCTTCCTCTCCTATTCCACCTTCGGCTATCCCAAGGGCGAACGTGCCGCCTATGTGGCGAAGGCTGTCGAAGTGCTTGAGGGCCGCAATGTCGATTTCGAGTTCGACGGTGAGATGTCGGCCGATGTCGCCCTCTCCAAGGAGGCGATGGCCCTCTATCCCTTCTGCAGGCTGTCAGGCCCGGCCAATGTCCTGGTGATGCCGGCCGCCCATTCCGCCTCGATCTCGACCAAGATGTTGCAGCAACTGGGCGGCGTCACGGTGGTGGGACCATTGCTCACCGGCTTGTCGAAGCCGGTTCAGATCGCTTCGATGTCAGCGACCACCAATGACATTCTCAACCTCGCCGCGATTGCTGCTTTTTGAGGCCAGCGCCGGCGCGTCGTAATAGGCCAGGTATTTCGGATTGATCCGCGACACCGGCAGCAGGATCAGCACGTCGGTGGTGTTGAACTGCCAGTCGATCACTGCGCCATCGCCGACATAGGCACCGAGCCGCAGGTAGCCCTTGATCAGGGTCGGCAGGCGCCGCAGCACGGCGCGCTGGTCGATCATCGCCAGCGGCTTGCGTTCCAGGGCGACATAGCGTTCGGCGAGCGCGCTCACGCGCCACTCGGGAGGTGCCGAGGCGTGGTGGGCGAGGAAGCTGAGTTCGTCGGCAAGAAGGTCCGGCTCAGTTCCGGCAAGGCTCGCGCATCCCGTCATGGCGGTCATGCCGTGGGCCCGCACATAGTCCCAGATTCCCTGCCAGAGCAGTTCAGCAACGGCGGTGCCGCGATAATCCTTGGCAACGCAGGACCTGCCGACCTCGAGGAGGCGCAAGTCCCTGTGCCGGGCAAAAAGCGGGTCGAGGTCATATTCCGACTGCGAGTAGAAGCCGCCATGTTGAAGCGCGATGTCATGGCGCAAGAGCCGGTAGGTGCCGATCACCTTGCCGTCCTTGACATCGGTGTCGCTGGGCTCTTCGCGGTGCTCATCGATGACCAGCAGGTGGTCGCAGATGGCGTCAAAGCGATCACAGTCGAGCCCCGAGACCTCAGTCAGGAGATCGGGTTTGGCGCCGAGTTCATCATAGAAAATCCGATAGCGCAGGCGCTGGGCCGCGAGCAGATCGGTTGTGTCCGAAGCCAGCCTGAGCTTCAATTGCTGTTGCTCTCCAACTGCCATTCCATCGCCTTTACAGCATGGCCGGCCATTGCGACAGTTACATAACGGAGATGTGCGATGACG
>CAZUKI010000012.1:11874-13199 GCA_964620785.1 uncultured Aestuariivirga sp. | reverse complement strand
CGGGTCAGGCGTCAGGCAACCTGGCGGCGGCCGATTGCCGCAAGCATGTCCAAAAGGTCATGCTGGTCGAAGGGCTTGACCAGATGGCCATCCATGCCCGACGCGAGGCAGGCGTCGCGGTCGTCCGGCGTGCGGTTCGCCGTGAGGGCAATGACGTTATGCCGCGCTAGCCCCT
The DNA here is from genome assembly GCA_964620785.1 of uncultured Aestuariivirga sp. Classification (GTDB taxonomy): domain Bacteria; phylum Pseudomonadota; class Alphaproteobacteria; order Rhizobiales; family Aestuariivirgaceae; genus Aestuariivirga. The sequence goes on along the minus strand of CAZUKI010000012.1, from coordinate 13,024 downwards.
TCTCCGCCTCAAGCTTGCGCAGCCGTCGCACCGTTTCGTGGCCATCGACGCCAGGCATTTCAACATCCAGCAGCACGCAGTCAAACAGTTCTCCCCTGCTGACAAGTGCAATGGCTTCCCCGCCGGACGATGCCGTGGCGACGTCATGGCCATTGCGAACGAGCAGGGTGCGGGCAAGGAGAAGGTTGACGGGCGTGTCATCAACCAGCAGCACCCGCAGCTTGGCCAAACGTTTCGCCGCGGGCCGCAAACCACGTAAATCATTGGCGGCGGAGGCCAGCAGCAGCTCATCGCCGTCGGTAAGCCGCGCGACAAGACTGGATGAGCGGACGGGTTTCACAAGATAGCCGGTGTGGTCCATCGCGAGGACGTCACGAAGCGAGCGCCGGTCTTCCGGCGCAAGCAGCACCCACAGTGGCAGCCTGGCCAGCTTTCCGTTCGTGCGCCGTGCCGCGGCGAGCGTGTGGGTGGCGGCAACATCGGCGATCAGGCCGGACAGCAGATTCATGTGCGAGGCCGGTTTCATTGCATCAAACCGTTCAACACTGGCGCCGAGCGCAATGAGCTTGTGGCAAAGATGCTGGGCAAGGATGCCTTCGTTGACGGCAATGCCATAGTGGCGCCCAAGCAGCGGCCTGTCCCGTTCCGGCGGCGTTTCCTCCAGCACGCCAGGCACGATGGCGGTGAAGCTCGTGCCAGCGCCTGGTGCGCTGCTCACCGTCAGCGTGCCGCCGAGAGATTCAACGAGACGCTTGCTGATCACCAGCCCCAGGCCGGTTCCGCCAAAGCGGCGTGATGTATCTTCGTTGGCCTGGGCGAAGTCCGAGAAGATCCGCGACAATTCTTCAGCCGTCATGCCGATGCCCGAATCGCGAATCTCGAGGCGCAGGCTGTTTTCGCCGCTGCGGCCCGCCAGCACTTCAACACCACCCTTGCTGGTGAACTTGATGGCGTTGCCAATGAGGTTGAACAGGATCTGGCGCAGCTTCTGCTGGTTGATGTCGATGCGGTCCGGCACCTCAGCCGCAACCAGGGCCGAGAGTTCAATGCCCTTGGCATGGGCGCGCGGCGCCATGAGTTCGGTGATGGCCTCGATGAAGGGCACGAAGTCCATGGGCCCGCTCCGGCTTTCCGCCAGCGCCTCGCCCTT
>CAZUKI010000012.1:10525-11774 GCA_964620785.1 uncultured Aestuariivirga sp. | reverse complement strand
AGATTGAGTTTCCGCCACATGGCAAAGACGAGGCTGCCGGCCAGCAGCGTGCTGGCAATGAGGATGCTGGCTGCCGCCGCATAATGCTGTGACTCGGCCAGTGCCATGGCCACAGGCGTTGCCACCACCATGATCGCCACCTCGACGAGCATGATGAGCGCCCACAGCTTCACGGTGCCCATGCGGCCGGCGAAGCTGCCGCGCGCCGGAATGGAGCCGCGAGCCCCCCTCTCTGCTGGTCCGTTACCTGTCATTGACGCCTTTGATCCGTCACTTGCGGACGGTATCGGCGCAGATTACACGCTGGCGGGCCGTGCCAAGTGAAAGACTTAACTTTCCGTAAATGAAAGGTAAATTGAGTGTTTCACGCCGCCGCGCGCAGCCCCGCCGGCTTCTGGCGGTAACTCAGGGCCTCGGCGAGATTGAGGCGCGAAATCCGCGCCGCGCCCTCAAGGTCGGCAATGGTCCGCGCCACCCGGAGCACCCGGTGATAGCCCCGCGCCGACAGGTTCATGGCATCGGCAGCATCGGCAATCAGGGCCTGTGAGGGACCATCCAGCGCCGCGATGGTTTCGAGGACGCCACCATCGGCCTGGGCATTGGTTGAAAGCTGCGGCAGCGCCATTTCCTCGAACCGCTGCTTCTGCATGGCCCGCGCCCGCGCCACGCGCCCGGCGACATCAGCACTCTTCTCCTTGGGCGGTGGTAGCGTGAGGTCGGAGGCCTTCACAGCCGCCAGTTCAATCTGGATATCCATGCGGTCGAGAAGCGGCCCGGAAATGCGCGACTGGTAGTCGGCGGCACAACGCGGTCCTTGCCGGCAGACATGGCCAGGTTCCCCCGCCATGCCGCATTTGCACGGGTTCATCGCCGCAACAAGTTGAAACTGCGCTGGAAAAGTGACGTGGTAGTTGGCCCGCGCCACCATGGTAACACCACTTTCCATGGGTTGGCGCAGCGCCTCCAGCACCCGCGGCTGGAACTCCGGTAACTCGTCGAGAAAGAGCACACCGTGATGGGCCAGGGCCATTTCGCCGGGCCTCGCCCGCAGTCCGCCACCCACCAGCGATGGCATGGAGGCCGAATGATGCGGGCTGCGGAACGGCCGGTTGCGCGACAGCGTGCCGTCCTTCAGTTCGCCGCTGAGCGAGGCGATCATGGAAATATCCAGCATCTCGCGTGCCGCGAGCGGCGGCAGGATCGACGGAAGCCGTTGCGCCAGCATGGACTTGCCGGCCCCCGGCGGCCC
>CAZUKI010000012.1:6936-10425 GCA_964620785.1 uncultured Aestuariivirga sp. | reverse complement strand
AGGTTGACGACGAGGCGCTTGCCGGGCAGCGCCAGGCCGATGGCATAGAGGGCGGCCCGCACCCGCTCACGGCTTTCACCCACCGCCTTGTCGGGAAGGCCCACCACATTGAAATGGGTCTGGCCGTTCATGAACTGCGCCTGGCATTCCACCAGCACGCCCTCAACGCCCTGGAACGCAACTGTCGCCACCCGCGCCGTCATCGTTCTCTCCCGCTCTCTGTGCCAGAGACGCTAGCCCGGAGGCTTTCCGTCGCGCAAGAACAAAAAAAGAACGATATGTCAGCCGACCTTGCGGACAACCTCGGCAACGCCGCGCAAATCGTCCACCGCAAAGAAGCGCGGCGTGTCCTTGGACACATCTTCGTATTCATGGTCCCAGATGATCGAGAAGGGCACATAGACGCCAAAGCCTCCGGCCTCGATCATCGGCAGGACATCGGAACGAATGGAGTTGCCGGCCATCAGGCTGTGTTCTGCCCTGGCGCCGTGGCGGCGGCAAATGCGGGCATAGGTATCGGCCTTCTTGTCGGAGACGATCTCGACGCCCTCGAAATAATGGGCAAGGCCGGACGCCAGCACCTTGCGCTCCTGGTGGTGCAGGTCGCCCTTGGTGACAAGGAGCAGGCGGTGGCTGGCCGACAGTGCCTTCAGAGTCTCGTCCACATGGGGCAGGAGTTCGATGTCATGGTCCAGCATGTCGCGGCCAAGCCCGATGAGTTGCCGGATCAGGGCCGTGTCGGCGGCGCCACCTGACACATCGATCGCCGTCTCGATCATCGACAGCGTGAAGCCCTTCACGCCATAGCCATAGGCACCAAGGTTGCGCTTCTCGGCCTCGGCCAGCTTGTGCGCGGCTTCAGCGGCTGGCGCGAAGTTCGACAGGATCTCGCCAAACCTCTTTTCCGCCGCCTCGAAGTGAATGAGATTGTGCCACAGCGTATCGTCGGCATCGAAGGCGACGAGGTCGAGCTTGCTCACAGCCTGCTCTCGATGGCATCCCAGATCAGCGCTGCAATGTCGGCACCGCCGAAGCGTTTCACCTGGCGGATGCCGGTGGGCGAGGTGACGTTGATTTCCGTCAGGTAGTCGCCGATCACATCGATGCCCGTGAAGATGAGGCCGCGCTGCTTGAGGTCGGGGCCCATGGCTTCGCAGATTTCATGCTCGCGCTTCGTCAGCTTGGCAGGCTCGGCCACGCCGCCCACATGCATGTTGGAGCGGTTGTCATGGGCCGCCGGCACGCGGTTGATGGCCCCTGCCACCTTGCCATCGACAAGGATGATGCGCTTGTCGCCCTTGCGCACATCAGGAAGATAGCGCTGGGCGATCCACGGTTCCTTGAAGGCGGTGGCGAACAGTTCAAGGAGTGCCGTGAAATTCTGGTCGTCCCTGGAGGTGCGGAACACGCCGGCCCCGCCGTTGCCATAGAGTGGCTTCAGGATGATGTCGCCATGTTCGCGGCGGAAGGCGTCGATCTCGCCCACATCCTGGGTGATGAGGGTTTCCGGCATGAAGTCGCGGAACGACAGCACATAGAGTTTTTCTGGCGCGTTGCGCACTTCTTTGGGGTCGTTCACCACCAGCGTCTGCGGATGGATGCTTTCAAGCATGTGCGTCGCCGTGATGTAGCCCATGTCGAAGGGCGGGTCCTGGCGCATCAGCACCACATCCTGCGAGGCGAGGTCGAGGCGCTCAGGGCTTGCCGCGGTGAAGTGATTGCCCTTCTCGTCGCGGACCTTCACCATCTCGCCACGCCCCGTGAGCACGCCTTGGCGCAGGGCCAGTGTCTTCACATGGTAATGGAACAGGCTGTGGCCGCGCCGCTGGGCTTCCAGCATGAGCGCAAAGGTTGAATCGCCAGCAATGTCGATGGACTGGATGGGGTCCATCTGGACGGCAACGGCAAGGGACATGGGTTAGTATTTCCCCTCGAAGGCATTCTGAATGTGGGACGGCCAGAGGTAGGAGGGCACGGTCACAATGTCAAACCGGCAGAAACCCTGCGCCGCCTTTGCGTCGCGCGAGGTATAGAAGGCGGCCGCGCCCGATATGCGCCGCGATTGCTGGCTGGTCACCGCGGTAACAGCCTCGTCATGGCTTGCCCTCGCCTTGACCTCGACGAAGACCGTGGTTTGTCCGCGCCGCATGATGAGGTCAACCTCGCCCGCCGGGGATTTGTAGCGCCGTGCCAGCAGGCGATAGCCCTTGAGGCGCAGGAACCACAGCGCGATGCTTTCGGCCAGGCGGCCGTGCCGCTCCGCCGCTGCCCGGCTGCGCCTCATGCTTCAAACATCATGCTTTGCCCGTCATGCTTTGCCTTGGCGCTTCAGGATGCGGGAATAGACGTCATCGCGCGGAACGCCGAGTTGCCTGGCAACAAGACCAGCCGCCTTGCTGGCGGAATGCTCTTCAAGTGCGGACGCGATCGCTGCCTCGATGTCGGCGTCGCTCGCTTCCGGCGCGTCCGTGGCACCGCCGATCACCAGCACGAATTCACCCTTGACCGACGCCCGCTCTGCAAGAAGGCCTGCAACATTGGCAGGCTCTCCGCGCAAGGTTTCCTCATGCAGCTTGCTGATCTCGCGCGACACCGAAAGCGGCCGCTGGCCCAGCACTGCGGCAATGTCGCCGAGCGCCTCGACGATGCGGTGCGGGCTTTCATAGACGATCACCGTTTCGCGCCTGTCCTTGATCGTTTCGAGAAGCTTGCGCCGTTCCGTTGCCTTCTGCGGCAGGAAACCCAGGAAGGTGAAGGCGTCGCTGGGCAGCGCTGAAAGTTGCAGGCCCGGCAGCAGTGCTGATGCCCCCGGCAGCGCCTCGATGCGAAGCCCCTGCGACACCGCCTCGCGGACCACCGCAAAGCCGGGATCAGAAAGGAGCGGCGTTCCGGCGTCGCTGGCGAGTGCCACTGCCTGGCCGCCTGCAACCGCTGCGGCGATATCCTTGGCGACGCGCGCCTCGTTGTGGTCATGGCAAGGTTTGAGCGGCTTGCGGATGCCGTAGCGTTCGAGGAGCTTTGCCGTGACGCGCGTGTCTTCGCAGTAGATGACGTCCGCCGCCGCCAGCACTTCGAGGGCCCGCAGTGTCACGTCCTTGAGATTGCCGATGGGCGTGGGAACGAGATAGAGCGCCGCCGCCAGTGCCGGTGCGCTGAACTCCGCTGCTCCGATGAAATAGTGATCCGTCCGTTCTGTCATGTCTGTTCCGTGCCGGCCGCAGCTTAGCGGGCCATCCGTGCCGATCAATCCGCCAGTTCGGCAATGAGGGCATTGAGCACGCGGCGTCCGGCACCCGTTGCCCGCAGCCTTCCATGCGAGGTTTCAACAAGGCCGAGCGCGGCGAGCCCCGCGATCCGCTCGGCAGCGATGGCCTGTCCGGCGAGCGTGGCGTAGCGCGCGAGATCGATGCCTTCGCTGACCCGCAGGCCCATCAGCAGCATTTCACGGGCCTGCGCCGAGGGTGGCACGGTTTCGTCCTGCACCAGCCC
>CAZUKI010000012.1:2493-6836 GCA_964620785.1 uncultured Aestuariivirga sp. | reverse complement strand
GCAGCATTTCACGGGCCTGCGCCGAGGGTGGCACGGTTTCGTCCTGCACCAGCCCGTGCCCTTGTGCCGTGACCAATTGCCGCCAGGTTTCGGGATGCTTTTCGGCGGCTGTCGCCGACACCCGTTCGCCCTCGTGCAGGCGGCCGTGGGCTCCGGGGCCAGCTCCGGCATATTCGCCATAACGCCAGTACAGCAGGTTGTGGCGGCTTTCCTGCCCTGCCGCGGCATGGTTGGAAACCTCATAGGCCGGAAGCCCCGCCTTTTCAGTCAGTTCCTGGGTGAGGTCGTAGAGATCGGCTGAGAGGTCCTCGCCGGGCACTGCAAGCTGGCCCGCCGCAAAGAGATCGGCGTAGCGTGTCTCCGGCTCGATGGTGAGTTGATAGAGCGACATGTGGCCCTGCTGTTCGGCAAGCGCCGTGGTGAGTTCGGCACGCCAGTCAGAAAGGCTCTGTCGTGGCCGCGCATAGATCATGTCGAAGGAAACACGCGGGAAGATTTTTGCAGCGAGGCGAAATGCGGCAAGGGCTTCTTCCGGCGTGTGCTGGCGGCCAAGCGCCTTCAGATGCTCGGCATCGAGTGACTGCACGCCGACCGAGACGCGGTTGATGCCCGCCGCCCGGTAGCCGCGGAAATGCTCCGCCTCGACGCTGGTCGGATTTGCCTCAAGGGTGATTTCCGCATCATCGGCCACGCTCCATGATGCGCCGATTGCATCGAGCACATGGGCAACGGCGGCGGGCGGCATGAGCGACGGCGTACCGCCGCCGAAGAAGATGCTGGTGACGGTCCGCCCGGGCGTGCGCTGTGCCAGGGTTGCGATTTCCCGCGCCAGCGAACAAGCAAAGCCCATGGCATCGACAGGCTGGTGGCGCACATGGCTGTTGAAATCGCAGTAGGGACACTTCGCCTTGCAGAAGGGCCAGTGCACATAGACGCCGAAGGCGCTCACAACAGGTCCTTCAGCAGTTTTCCGAGCGCCCGCGAGCGGTGCGAGATGCTGTTCTTCTGGGCGTGATCCATCTGCGCGAATGAGACATCGAAACCATCGGGCACGAAGACTGGATCATAACCGTGGCCGAAACTTCCCCTGGGGGGCCACGACAGGTGCCCCGGCGCCCGCCCCACATAGATGCGCTCCTGGCCATCGGGCCAGCGCACCAGAAGCGTGCAGTTGAAACTGGCCTTGCGCTGTTCCGGCGTCACGGCACCTTTCGCCTGCAGCTTCTCCTCGACAGTGCGCATGGCCATCATCCAGTCGCGGCCGGGTCCGGCCCAGTCGGCAGTATAGACACCCGGCGCGCCATCGAGTGCATCGACGCACAGTCCGGAATCATCGGCAATGGTGACGAGGCCGGATGCCTTCACGGCGGCCAGCGCCTTGATCCTGGCATTGCCTTCGAAGCTGTCTTCCGTTTCTGGCGGCTCGGCAAGGCCCAGTTCACCGGCACTTGTCACATCAACGCCGTAGGGCGCCAGCATCTCGCGGAATTCCTCGAGCTTGCCCTTGTTGTGGGTGGCGATGAGAATCTTCTCGCCGCGCAACGACAGCTTTTCTGCAAGACCCCAGATGCGGGCCTCGGCAAACTCCACCGAATTGCCGGCAGGGTCACGCACATAGAGCGAGCGCCCGCCCTCCGGCCAGTCGATGGTCTTTTCAATCGCAATGCCATGTTGCGCAAGGCGCGCCTGCCATTGCACAAGTTCAGTGCGCGTGGCGGAAAAGCACACATGGCCTGCACCATGGGCGCCATGGGGCGGCGGGCCGTCAGAGGTCTTCTGTGTTGCCGTGACGGAAGGATTGAACAGCAACAGCATCTGTTCGCCGCAGTGGAAGAAGGCAAATCGGTTCGTCACGGTCTTGTGCAGGTCGAGGCCGAGCACGTCAGCATAGAAGGCGATGGCCGGCGCCAGGTCCTCCGCATAGAGGACGGTCTCGAGGATGGGCCCGGCCCGCATCTGTATCAGGCGACAGCCTGTTTTTGCAGCGTCACCAGTTCGCCGATGCCTTTCTTGGCGAGCCCCATGAGGTCATGCAGCGTTGCCTCCGAGAACGGTGCGCCTTCCGCCGTGCCCTGGATCTCGACGATGCCGCCGGTGCCCGTCATGACGAAGTTGGCGTCGGTGCCCGCCGATGAATCTTCCGCGTAATCGAGGTCGAGCACGGCTTCACCGCCATGCACGCCGCAGGAAATGGCGGCGACATGGTCCTTGAGCGGCGATTTCGTGAAAAGCCCGCGCGCCTTCATGCCGGCAATGCAGTCATGCAATGCCACCCATGACCCGGTGATCGCCGCCGTGCGGGTTCCGCCGTCGGCCTGCAGCACGTCGCAGTCGAGGGTGATCTGGCGCTCGCCCAGCGCCACGAGGTCAACGACGGCGCGCAGTGACCGCCCGATGAGGCGCTGGATTTCCTGGGTGCGGCCGGATTGCTTGCCCGCTGCCGCCTCGCGCCGCGTGCGGTCATGGGTGGCGCGCGGCAGCATGCCATACTCCGCCGTGACCCAGCCCTGGCCCTTGCCCTTGAGCCAGGGAGGCAGCTTCTCGTCGAGCGAAGCCGTCACCAGTACATGGGTATCGCCGAACTTCACAAGGCACGAGCCTTCGGCATGTTTGGTGAAGCCGCGGGTGAAGGAGACGTCACGCAATTGATCGAATTTCCGCCCGGAGGGACGCATGATATGAACCTTTCGTTGTGGCGCGGGGTTTAGCCTCAATCATTGACCCCCGCCAAGCCGCTTTCTATCTAGGGTCATAATGGTGCATTCACCCCGTAAACCGGCTGACGAAAGGGCAGCGGGCATCTCCGCCCTCGACCAGCGCAGCCGCGACATCTTCCGCAAGCTCGTCGACACCTATCTGGAGACCGGAGAGCCGGTGGGCTCGCGCACCATTTCACGGGTGCTGCCGACCTCATTGTCACCGGCCTCGGTGCGCAATGTCATGATGGATCTTGAGGACACGGGCCTGATCCATTCCCCCCACACCTCGGCAGGCCGTGTGCCGACCGAGCTTGGCCTGCGCTTCTTTGTTGATTCGCTTCTTGAGGTGGGCGCCATCAGCGCCGCCGAGCGCGCCTCGATCGACGCCCAGGTGCGGGCCTCCAACCGCCAGCGCAAGATGGAAGACATGCTGGGCGAGGCGACGACCCTGTTGTCCGGTCTGTCGCAATGTGCCGGCGTCGTGCTGACGCCCAAGCAAAATCCAAGGCTCAAGCACATCGAGTTTGTGAACCTGTCGCCGGGCCGTGCCCTGGTCATCCTGGTGGGCGATGACGGCACAGTCGAGAACCGCGTCATCGATGTGCCGCCGGGCCTACCCGCCGCGGCCTTCCTGCGGGCCACCAATTATCTGTCGTCGCTCGCCCAGGGCCGCACCATCGACGATGTGCAGCAACTGATCGTTGCCGAGGTCGCCAACCTGCGCCGCGAACTCGATGATGTTTCCGCCAGGCTCGTCGAGGATGGTGTTGCCGTCTGGTCCGGGGCCGAGGCGACTGATGGCCGCTCGCTGATCGTGCGCGGCCAGGCCAATCTCCTCGACAATGCCGGCGCCCTCCAGGACCTCGACCGCATGCGCAAGCTCTTCGAGGATATCGAGAACAAGCGCGACCTCGCCGAGTTGTTGGGCCTTGCCGAAAAGGCCGATGGCGTGCGCATCTTCATCGGCTCGGAAAACCGCCTGTTCTCGCTGTCGGGTTCTTCGCTGGTGGCCGCACCCTTGCGCAACGAGCAGGAAAAGATCGTGGGTGTCCTCGGCATCATCGGACCCACCAGACTGAATTATGCCCGTATCATCCCCATGGTGGATTACACCGCCAAGGTCGTAGGAAGATTGCTCTCCTGACCCGGAATGAAGTGCCTTCTGGTCATCGCCCACCCCCGCAGCGGCAGCCTCAATGCCACCCTGGCGGAAGCTGCCGCGAAGGCGCTGCGCGACAACGGCCACGACGTCGTGGTTCGCGACCTTTACGGGCAGGGCTTTGCCCCGGCCCTGACGGCAAGTGACCTGACATCCTTTCAGGCTTTCGAGACGCCACAAGATGTTTCCGGAGAGATCGCCGAACTGCTCGCGGCTGAAATTCTGGTGCTGGTCTTTCCAACCTGGTGGTTCGCCATGCCCGCCATGCTGAAGGGCTGGTTCGACAGGGTCTGGGCACCGGGTGTTGCTTTCGATCCTCTGGACAATGGTGCCCTGCGCCCGAGGCTGACCGGTCTGAAGACCTGCGTTGCCATCACCACCTTGGGATCGCCCTGGTGGGTTGATCGCCTGGTGCTTCGCCGCCCGGTTCGGGCCGTGCTGAAGAACGCGATTCTTGCCGTCTGTGCGCCACAGGCCAGATTGTC
>CAZUKI010000012.1:0-2393 GCA_964620785.1 uncultured Aestuariivirga sp. | reverse complement strand
CCCCGACAAATCGAGACATTGCGGTTCAGAGATGAGTGATATTCCAGCCACGGACAGTGCCAAGCTTGAAGCAGAGGCCGACGAACTTCTCGCCAAGGCCGAGGCCGACACGCTCGTGCCGCCCGACGGCGATGCGCGCGATGCCGAAATCGTGGCCCTGAAAGAGGAAGTCGCCGCCGCCAAGGACCGGCTGCTGCGCTATGCCGCCGAGGCCGAGAACACCAGGAAGCGCCTCGAGCGCGAGAAGGCCGAGGCGACACTTTATGCAGCCTCGAATTTTGCGCGCGATCTTCTCAGTGTGGCGGATTCGCTCTCCCGCGCCCTTGCCGCGGTGCCCGCCGAGGAGCGCGACATCATCGATGATGTCATGAAGAAGTTTCTCGATGGCATCGAGCTCACCGAGCGCGAGCTGCTTTCGGTTTTCCAGCGCCACAATATCCGCAGGCTCGAGACCCTCGGCCAGAAGTTCGATCCCAACTTCCACCAGGCCATGTTTGAGGTTCCGACCTCCGAGAAGCCGCCCGGTACCGTGATGCAGGAAGTCCAGGCGGGCTATGCCGTGGGCGATCGTTGCCTGCGCCCGGCCCTTGTCGGTGTTGCCAAGGCCGCTGGATAAATCTCACGCATTTTGTTGAGAATGTCGCTTTCCTTCTAGACAGAAGGGTGCCTGCCCATGCAGCAATGGGAGCGGAGCAACGACTCCGGCAGACCTAGGGGAAGACCATATGGCAAGTTACAAGCTCGAAATCTACAAGGACAAACGCGGCGAGTTCCGCTGGCGCCGCACCGCCTCCAACGGCGAGATCGTTGGCGCATCCTCTGAAAGCTACAAGGCGAAGAAGGACTGCGAGGCCAACGCCAACCGCAACACCGCAAAGGACAAGTGGGAATTCTACAAGGACAAGCGCGGCGGCAGCCGCTGGCGTTGCTTCTCGACCGCCAACAAGAAGCAGGTCGGAAAGTCCACCGAAGCCTTCACGACGCCGGCCGCATGCAAGGCCAACGCCAAGATGAACGGCTACAAGGGCTGAGAGCCCACCGATCGATCCAACCGATCCAAGTGCATGTTCCTGACCGGCGGGCCCTGTCCGCCGGTTTTGTTCTATGTCGTCACGGACGCGTCACCCGTCGCAATGTCAGGTTGATGCGCCCGCCATCCTTGAGAAGCGCCGATGTGCCGGGCAGCACTCGGTCGACGCCGTGAAAGCACAACCGTGCCGCGCCACCCAGCACCAGCACGTCACCGGAAGAAAGTTTGATGGTCTCGGTCCTGCCGCCGCGTTCCGTGCCGCCGATGCGAAAGACTGCCGTGTCACCCAGTGAGATCGATACGACGGGCGCCGTCAGCTCCTCTTCGTCGCGGTCCTGGTGCAGGCCCATCCTGGCGCCGCCCGCATAGAAATTGACGAGGCAGGCTTCCGGCAGATGAGGATAGCCGGAAACTTGCCGCCAGATCTCCGTCACCATCGCTGGCATGGCGGGCCACGGCTTGCCGGTTTCAGGATGATTGAGCTGGTAGCGGTAGCCCTCCCGGTCGGAGACCCAGCCCAGCCTCCCGAGGTTGGTCATGCGCACGCTGAAAGGGCGGCCTGAGCGCGGCATCACCGGCTGGAACAGCGGGGCCTGCGCCACGGCGGCACGCAATTCAGCCACCAGCTGCTCCTGCGCCGCCCCGTCAAGCGCCTTCGGATGGTAGCTAAGGCCCGGCCTCAACGTGAAAATTCCTCCATCACGAATCCTTGATCGCCAAAATCCTGCTCCCTATATAGCCCTTCGAACACTGGCGGGGCTTCGGTAATCGGGCCTTTTGCCGGACCAGAAACGAATGGAGGCGGGCCCCGGGGATGACCCGGGCGGAGGGCGGTGCCAAAAGGCCGCTCAAGTCTGCCAGCCAATGGAGGTTAAGACATGGCAAAAGTAATCGGCATTGACCTTGGCACGACCAACTCTTGCGTCGCGGTCATCGAGGGCAAGAACCCCAAGGTCATCGAAAACGCGGAAGGGGCGCGCACCACCCCCTCGATCGTCGCCTTCACCGCTGACGGTGAAAACCTGGTCGGCCAGCCGGCCAAGCGCCAGGCGGTGACCAACCCCGAGAACACCTTCTTCGCCATCAAACGCCTGATCGGCCGCCGCATGGACGATCCCATGGTGGCCAAGGACAAGAAGCTTGTCCCCTACAACATCGTCAAGGCTGACAACGGCGATGCCTGGGTCGAAAGCCGCGGGGCAAAATATGCCCCCTCGCAGATTTCCGCCTACACCCTCACCAAGATGAAGGAAACCGCCGAGCGTTATCTCGGTGAGCCCGTGACGCAGGCCGTGATCACGGTTCCTGCCTATTTCAACGACAGCCAGCGCCAGGCCACCAAGGACGCCGGCAAGATCGCCGG
>CAZUKI010000011.1:18549-24170 GCA_964620785.1 uncultured Aestuariivirga sp. | reverse complement strand
CCGATGAGGGCCATGGTGTTCGGCCATTCACTGAAGAACAGCACGCCAAAGATGGCCGCAACAAGCGTGAAGCTGTAGTAGAACGGCGCCACCGCCTGTGCCGAAGCCAGCCGGAACGACATGAAGACGAAGAAGTGCCCGAGCATGACGAAAAACCCGGCACCCAGCGCATAGAGCGCCAATTCGCCGGTGACCGGCGTCCAGGTTTCGAAGATCAGCGTATTGACGGCCGAAACGGCAAGGACCGCGACAATGACGGTGAAAGTGATGACAAGGCCCGGGGCATCGCTCGGCGCCTTGCGGCTCAAGAGGTCGCGCACCGCCGAGCCGAGCGCCGTGATGAGGCCGAGCAACGCAAGGGGGGATGAGCCGCTGGCTCCGGGCTGCGCCACCACCAGTGCGCCTGCAAGGCCGATGCCGATGAGCAGCCAGCGCAGGAAGCCCACATGCTCGCCCCAGAAGAGGCTCGCTCCGGCAAGCACGATGAGCGGCGCTGCCTGATAGATCGCCGTGATGTCAGCGAGCGGCACATTGGCAAGTGCAATGATGAAGGCGGTGACCGCCACCACTTCGGCGAGGGCCCGCATCAGGGTCCAGAAGCCGAAGGCCTTGGGCAGCTCCCGGAGCTGGCCCATGACCGCGAGAAGGCCGAGGCACCACAAGGTTGCGGAGATGCCGCGCAGCACCAGGGCCTGAAGCGGCGGCACATCATGGGTGACGAGCATCTTCAGGAAGCTGTCGCAGCTCACAAAGGTGATACCGGCCAGCACCATGGCCATGATGCCGCGCAAATTCGAGGATTGAGGCATGGGGTCCCAGCCGTTGAAGGTCCGGTCCCCTTAGCCGCTTTGCCGGGTCCTGTGAACCGCCCGAGGGCGGCGTGGATTTCAGCCCTTGTATGCCTTTTCGATGGCCGCGATATCGAGCTTGGTCATCTCCATCATGGCCTGGAAGGCCCGCACGCGGCCCGGTGTCTGGTCGCCCGTCAGGATTTCCATCATGCGCCTGGGCACGATCTGCCAGGAATAGCCCCAGCGGTCCTTGAGCCAGCCGCAGACATTGGTGGCACCACCCTCCGAGAGATAGTCCCAGAGGAAATCCACTTCCTTCTGGTCCTCGCAGGTGATGGCAAAGGAAACGGATTCGTTGGGCTTGAACAGCGGCCCGCCATTGAGGCCCGTGAACTGCTGGCCCTGCAATTCGAAATGCACGGTCAGCACCATGCCCTTGGGCCCGGCCGGGGACTCGACCGGATTGTCGACGACGGCAAGGATCCGCGAGTTGGGAATCCCCTTCACATAGTATCGGGCCGCCTGTTCGGCCTCGCCGTCATACCAAAGGAAGGGAGAGACTTTCTGGAAGTTGAGCATCACTGCACCTCATTTGCTGCGGCCATCGACATGTTGAGAGGAGAGCCCACGAGGCTCGACACCCTCAAGGCAATTGACATTGACCGCCACGCCGGCCGGCACTCCCTCAGGACCATCGGCGCGCGCGAAGCCCTCGACGCCGCAGGTCTTGCAGAACAGGTGATGGATCCTGTGCGCGTTGAAGAGATATTCGGTGAGGTTGTCTTCACCACGCTGAAGCGTGAATCCACCCGGCTCCGTGAAGGCCAGCACCACGCCAAGACGCTGGCAGCGCGAGCAGTTGCAGGTGATGGTTTGGTCGAGATCGAGTTGCGCTGTGAAGGCCACCGCCCCGCACTGACAACTTCCTGAATAGCTTTTCGCGGTCATGTTCACTCCTGGGCTGCGCGCCCTGTTGCGAAGTTGCTTTACTTCTGCGGCATGGGTGGCACTTCGACAAACTGCTCGAGTTGTTTCAGGGAATCCTGCCAGCCGAGATTGCACATCTCGGCCGGGATGATATCGGGAATGCCCGACTGCGTGACCACCATGTCCGTTCCGCAGGAAACTTCGGTCAGCGTCACCACCACCTCGATGTCACCCGCAAGATTGGGATCGTCGAACTTGTCGGAGTAGCGCAACTTCTTGTCCGGAACGAGTTCGTGATAGGTGCCGCCGAAGGAATGCCCGTTGCCGGAATCGAATTCCGTGAAGGACATGCGGAAGCTGCCGCCGACCTTGGGGTTCAGGTCATGCACGGCGCAGGTATAGCCCGCTGGCGGCAACCACTTGGCAAGCGCGGCGGCATCAAGGAACGCCTTGTACACGCGGCGCGGTGGCGCTTTGAACACACGGTGGAAACTCAGCGCGTAACCCATGATGAACTCCTATGCCTTCAGGCTGTACAGGGAGAACGGCGTGCCGACGGGATCCTTCCCGTTGATGGCGAATCCGCCACCCGGAACTTCCATGGCCTTGCCGGTGAACACGGCACCTTTCTCGCTGGCCCGTTTCATGGCGGCGGCCATGCTTTCGACATTGAAGTAATAGTTCCAATGCGGCATGGCCCCGTCATCGGGCGACTTCGTCATCATGCCGCCCGACTGGCCGCCGCTGGTTTCAAAAAGCTGGTAGGTGCCCATAGGCCCCATGTCCATCGCGTCGGCCTTCTTCCAGCCGAAGAGTGCGGCATAGAAATCCCAGTCTTTCTGCCAGTTGCCCGACATGAGTTCGCGCCAGCCGATGTGCCCCGGCGTGCCATCCGCAACCTTGGCGGGCTCACCCTCACCGTTCGGATGAAAAATGATGAAGGCGGCACCCGTGGTATCACCCAGGACGGCAAAGCGCCCGACGCCAGGAATATCGGCGGCCGGCCTGTGTATCTTGCCGCCCAGGGTTTTTGCCTTTGCTGCAATCTCGTCGACAGAGGCGACATGGACATGGCCCATCCAGGGCCTCCCCTTGGCGCCCTCCATCATCTCCGGCGACGGCGCCATCATGCCGCCCACCTGAACACCATTGGCCTTGAGGATCAGATATTCCATTCCAGGAACGCCACTGTCCTCGATCTTCCAGCCCACCACATGGGCATAGAAATCCTTCGCTACCGCAAGGTCAGGGGTCACCAGGTCGTACCAGATGAATTTCGACATTCTTTCCTCCCAGAAAGCTCAGGACTGCTGCATCGCCGCGGGATCGAACCAGAACGGTTCGAAGCGGTGGCCATCCGGATCAGCGAATGTGCGCTGGTACATGAAGCCAAGGTCGCTCGTCGGCCTCGGTTCGCTGCCACCCGCCGCCAGGGCCTTTGCCATGATGCCATCGACTTCCGCCTTGCTGTCGAAACGCAACGCCACGATGACACCCACCGTCTTTGTCGGATCAGGAAGTGGCTTGTCGGTGAAGCTCCTGAACTTGTCATGGGTCAGCAGCATCGCGGTATTGTCGGCGTCAAGCACGAGGGCTGTCGCCGTGTCATCGGAGAACTGCGGATTGAAGCTGTAGCCCAGCGCCGCAAAGAAGTTCTTGCTGCGCGGCAAATCCTTGACCGGCAAGTTGATGAAAACGCGTTGGCTCATGACTCACTCCTCTTTTCCATAGTGAAACAGAAATTCGATGTAGCGCCGCAGGTGCAGGATTGAATCCGCTGCGATGGCAAGGTCATTGTGCGCCTTGGCCAGCACATAGGATCCCTGGATCACCGCCTGCGTGTGCAGCGCCAGGCCTTCCGCCGACCATGATGCCTTGGGCGCGTGTCGGGCCTTGGCAGCAGCAACGATGGTGGCAATGGTCGCTGCGTGACTGTCGATGCCGATGCGGCAGGCCTCGCGCAGCGTGGGGTTGGTGGCATAGGTTTCCTGCACCATGGTGCCGAGCAGGCAGGTGGCCTCCGGGATGCTCCGGCCCACCAGCAGCTCACGCCGGAAATCGACATAGGCGATGAGCTGGTCCAGCGGGTCCTCGAACTTGTGGTAGTCGGCCGCCTCGAACAGGGCACCGGTCGTCTCATTCCAATAGCGCGTGGCTTCGACGCCCAACTCTTCCTTGCTCCTGAAGTGGTGGAAGAAGGCGCCCTTTGTGACGCCCGCGGCCCGGCACAGGCCATCGACAGTCGCCGCCTCGTAACCGCTGGTTCTCACTTCCTGGAGGGCAGCATTGAGAAGCTTGGCACGGGCGGATGTCGGCAATGTGTTCATGCTCCATGTATACCAACCAGTCGGTATGTTGCAAGTGAATTCTTTTGGCTCCACCCCGACGAGGCATCCAACTGAGCCGAACAGCTCCCACCAACAACGTCGGCGAGGCCATGACGTTCCCGCCGCATGGCCTCGCGAGCAGATGTCGCAACGGAATAAGGCCCCAATCCCGTCTAGAATAAGAAAACCATGAATCAGCACCTGCCGCCCACCGCGGACGAGATCCGCAACGCCCTTGGCCTGACCCCGGCAGCAACCCGCAAGTCCTGGGCAAAACGAATCTTCTGGGCCGCCGTCGCCGCAGCCCTTGCAGGCCTCGTCCTGTGGTATGCCCTGGCCCGGACGGGCAGCAGCAATACTGTTTCCTATGAAACCTCCGCAGCGGAGCTCTCCGACCTCACCGTCACTGTTTCTGCGACCGGCAAGATCGAGCCCATCACCAAGGTCGATATCGGCAGCGAGCTGTCCGGCATCATTTCCGAAGTGCTGGTCGCCGAGAACAGCAGCGTCAAGGCCGGCGAGGTGCTGGCCCGCCTCGATGTCACCAGGCTCAAGGCCCAGCAGCAGAGTGCCGCCGCCAAGGTGACCATTGCCGAGGCCGGCGTCCGCGAAGCAGAAGCTTCTGCCCTGGAAAGCCGGTTGGCGCTCGCCCGCCAGAACTCCCTGGGCAGCCGTGGTGTCGTTGCCAAGGAACAGGTTGAGGCCGCAACCGCCGCCGCCGCCCGTGCGGAAGCCACGGTTGACTCGTCAAAGGGTCAACTCGCCGCCGCCGAAGCCGACCTCGCGGTCATTTCTGCCGACATCAGGAACGCCGAGATCAACACTCCGATCGACGGCATCGTCATGAAGCGCGCCGCCGAACCGGGACAGACCGTGGCAGCCTCGCTACAGGCGCCTGTCCTCTTCGAAGTTGCCCAGGACCTCCGCAGCATCCAGCTTGAGGCCCAGGTCGACGAAGCCGATATCGGCCAGGTGAAGGAAGGCCAGCAGGCCACCTTCACGGTTGACGCCTATCGTGACCGCCGCTTTCCCGCAGTGATCGAAACATTGTCGTTTGCGCCCGAGGAAGTGGATGGCGTCGTCACCTACAAGGCCGTCCTCGCCGCCGCCAATGATGACCTGGCGCTGCGTCCCGGCATGACCGCCACTGCCCGCATCACCGTCGAGGACTACAAGCAGAAGCTCGTGGTGCCCAACGAGGCCCTGCGCTTTGCGCCCCCGAAAGTGGAAACCTCGAGCGGCTTCTCCATCACCCAACTCATCCTGCCGCGCTTTCCCCGCAACAACCGTGAAAAGCGCGACAGCACCGCCGTTGCCAGCAAGAGCGTCTATGTCCTGCGCAATGGCGAAGCCCAGCAAGTGAAGGTCGAGACCGGGGCCACGGACGGCAAGAAAACCATCATCATCTCCGGCGAACTCAAGCCGGGTGACCAGGTGATCATTGCCCAATCAACGCAGTCTGCGCGGACCCGCTGACCATGGAACCGCTGCTTGCCCTGCGTGGCATTACCCGCATCTATGGCGAAGGCCAGACCGAAGTGCGCGCCCTGAACGGTGTCGACCTCGATGTCTATCC